>JAIZWN010000082.1 GCA_020443945.1 Candidatus Thiosymbion ectosymbiont of Robbea hypermnestra
TTTGTGGCTTGGTGTCTTTGTGTGATGTTCGACGTGACTCAGGTAGACACCTGATCACTTGAAAATTTACCACTACCTGACGGCGATAGGCCGTTATGGAAATGGGTCCGGGACCGAAAGAGGAGGCGGGAAGATGACAAGGCCGTTAGCCGAAGAGAAGGTGGCGAAGCCGTTGGCCGGCAAGAAGATCGCGGTGGTCGTGGAGAGTCAGTATGTTCCCGGCGAGATCCGGATCTACCAGGAGCGTTTCGCGGACTATGGGGCCGAGGTGGTGCTGGTGTCCCGCCTCTGGGGTCAGCCCTCCCAACGCTTCTACAGCACGGTGGAGCCGGAGGTGGCGGACGAGCTCGAGTGGTTGGAGGTGACCACCGATTTCGCGGATATCGACCTGGACGACTATGCCGCCGTCGTGGTGGCGGCCAACTACACCAGCGTGCGGTTGCGCTGGAGTGAGCGGGAGGACCTGGACGCCGACAATGCCCCGGAGGTGGCGCGTAGCGTTCCGGCGGCCGAGTTTCTGCGCCGCGCCATGGAAGACAAGCGCATCGTCAAGGGTTTGGCCTGCCACGCCCTCTGGTTGTTGACCCCGTCGCCGGACTTGCTGGCCGGCCGCCGGGTGATCTGCAACAAGGTGGTGCTGCCGGATGTGATCAATGCCGGTGCTACCTATACCCCATGCCCGCCCGGCACCCCGTCCGAGCAGCAGGTCGTCGTCGATCGCGATCTGGTGACCAACAACTCCTGGCACGCGAGCAGGGCCCTGGTGGATGCGGTCAGGGACCAGATCCTAAATCCCGTACCGGTCCCGCGCTACGAGCCGGTCCCGGCGGTATCGGTAACGCCGGGTCAGCGGCGGATCCTGGTCCTGCTGTCGGAGTGGGGCTACTGGGGCGAGGAGCTGGTGGGTCCCCTCGGGGAGTTCGACCGGGCCGGTTATCGGGTGGATTTCTGCACCCCGACCGGAAAGCGGCCCAACGCCATTCCCGTGAGCATGGACGAGAACTTTTTCGATCCGCCGCTGCAACGCACCATCACCACGGCGGAGATGGCCGCCCGGGTGAAGGAGATCGACGACCCTGCTACCGAGCAGGGAAAGCGTCTCGAGGACCCCATCGACCTGGCCCATTGGTTCCCGGAGCGGCCCTATTTCGCCGATCCGGCCTTCGTGCGCAAGCTGGAGGCCTACAACCGGCGGTTGGTGGAGGCCAAACGCGGGATCAATCCTTTCGATGCCCTGCTTATCGTCGGCGGCTCCGGGCCCCTGGTGGATCTGGCCAACAACCAGCGGGTTCACGACCTGATCCTGGGTTTCCTGGAGGTCGACAAGCCGATCGGGGCGGAGTGCTACGGGGTGACCTGCCTGGCCTTCGCGCGGGACATGAATCTGCGCCAGAGCATCATTCGGGGCAAGCATGTCACCGGCCACTGTCTGGAATACGACTACAAGGACGGCACCGCCTTCGTGGAATCCCGCGGCAATTTTCTGGACTTCAACATGGGGCCGCCGCCCTATCCCCTGGAGTACATATTGCGCGACGCCACCGGGCCCCATGGCGGCTACCACGGCAACTTCGGCCACCCCACCAGCGTCATCGTCGACTACCCTTTTATCACCGGGCGTTCCACGCCGGACAGCATTCTGACGGGGCGGAAGATGATCGAGGTGCTGGACGGCGACCCGCCGTTGCGGCGCTGGGGCTGGTAGCCGGTGCCGGCGGGATAAGTCAGCCGCGAATGAACGCGAATGAACGCAAATAGGGTATGCGATTTGCGCTTCGCTTCATGTTTCAAGCGGTTTGTTGGGGTTCGCAAGCTCACCCCAACCTACAATCTTCTTGAAAAACGGCGGGGCATCCTTGCCCCGCACGGGCACCTTGAAGGTTTCAAGGCGCCCTTTCATCCTGGTCTCTCGTGGTGGTTTGGTGTCTTGGTGTGATGTTCGACGTGACTCAGGTAGACACCTGATCACTTGAGAATTAACCACTACCCACCGTTGCCGGGGACGAGCTGATTTTGGCCCAAGCGTAGCGCATCCCGCCTGCGGCGATGCCGATTCCGTCGAGGTGCCGGTGCACGAAAGGGAACCACCGGAACGGACACCTTGAGTTTTGTGGAGTACCCATCAATCGGAGGATAGGTCCATGGCACTCGTTCCAGTTCATTTCGAATATCACACCGGTTTGCATTCGCCCTTTATCCTCGAGGCCCGCCTGGGCGGCACCTGGGATGGCTCCGGGCGTTTCGCGGAGGATTTCCACTTTACCCCCATGGAGGCCTTCACGGCCGACGACGGCTGCCCGGCCTTCCGCGCCACCGTGGAGCTGGACGACAGTCAGATCGGGCGGACCTTTCGGTGGGGCGTGGCGGTGGATACGACGACCGATACGGATCGCTGGGGCATCCCCACGGAGGTAAACGAAGTCGATTCCCTGGCGCGCGAACGGATATTCACCCTGGAAGGCATCGACCAGATCGAGTGCTATTACCTCACCCATTGCCGCCGCCTGGGCGCCAACAAACACTACCTCGAGGGCCAGACCCGGCCCGCGGTCCGCTTCGCCGTCTGGGCGCCCAACGCGCAGGCCGTGGAGCTGGTCTTCGGCGACCGGGAATCCGGCTACATCTACTCCGACGGCCGCGGCATCAACCAGCGGCTTCCCATCGTTGCCCTGCATAAGGAAGACGAAACCGGTATCTGGTTCACCGACGCCACGGTGGAGCCCGCTCTGGCCGACTTCGCCGATTTCGATCACCAGCCTTACATGTATCGCATCACCCGCGACGACGGCTCGGTAGCCTACCGCTCCGACCTCTACGCCCGGTGCCAGATCGGCGGTGGTGGGGTGAACCCCGAGGAAGACGCCTCCTGGAGTGGTCGGCGCTTCGACGTGGACGGCACCAAGAGCTGCTCCGTGGTGGTCGACCCGGAGAGCGTCTGCCGGCCGTTGCGGCAAGTGGACGCCCAGGGCCGGCCGGTATGGCCGGAAACGGACCTGGCGGTGGTAGACGAATTCTGGCGGGACGAGTTCGACCCCGCCCGGCCCCTGCCGACCCGGCTGCGGGACCTGGTCATCTACGAGCTGCACATAGACGGCCTGGGCGCGGGCCGGGGGGGGCCGCGCGGGCTGATCGAAGACGCCATCGAGCTGCTGGACTATCTGGCGGACCTCGGCGTCAACTGCATCGAGGTGATGCCCACCTCGGAGTTCGAGGACTGGTCCGGCTGGGGCTACGGCACCTCCCACTTTCTGGCCGTGGAATACGCGGCCGGCGGGCGCGACCAATTCAAACACTTCGTGCGCGAGTGCCACCGGCGGGGCATCGCCGTACTGCTGGACGTGGTCTACAACCACTACACCCACGACGGCGAACGCGGCGAATGGGCCTACGACTCCACCGCCCCGGAGCGCAACATCTACTACTGGTACGAGGGCCAGCCGGGCGACTACCCCGGCGACAACCCCCCCGGCCACGGCGGCTACGTCGACAACATGTCCACCGGCTATGCCCCCCGGTACTGGGACGAGATGGTGCGCAAGCTCTTCACCTCCGCCGCCGCCCAGATGGTGACCGAGTTCCATCTGGACGGCTTCCGCGTCGACCAGACCACCTCCATCCACAGCTACGCCGTACTCCATGCCGACGGCCGCGCGGCCAGCAGCGCCCGCGCCTTCGGGGCCAAGTTCCTGCGTGAGTGGAGCCGTACCCTGCGGCTCATCAAACCCAATATCTTCCTCACCGCCGAGGACCACTCGGGCTGGTCCAAGGTCACCGAATCCAGCGAGGGCGACGGCCTGGGCTTCGACGCCGTCTGGTACTCCGACTTCTACCACCACCTGATCGGCGACGCCCAGAGCGGTTCGAATCGCGCCCGGCTGCTGGAATTCGCCGGTTACGGCGACAACCGCGAGCTCAACATGAACTGGTTCGCCGGGGTCCTGGCCGCCTCGGCCGAGGGGCGGATCGTCTACCACGAATCCCACGACGAGGCCGGCAACTCCTACTACCAGGAAGGCGGTCGGGACGTGCATTCGGGTCGCACCCTGGTCGTCGCCGTCAACGGCGCCCAGCTCACGGACGAGACCCGGCGCTACGCCGAGGCCCGCGCCCGCTTCGCCGCCGGCATCACCCTGCTCGGCCCCGGCGTCCCCATGTTCTTTATGGGCGAAGAGGTCGGCGCCACCGAGCCCTACCGCTACGACGACTTCCTGGACTACCGGGAGGACTTTCAGGCCCTGCGCCAAGGCGCCGGCGGTCGGCTGTTTCGCTTCTACCAGGACGCCATCGGGCTGCGGCTCAGATTCCCGGCCCTGCGGGCGACCAATATCGACGTCGTCTATGTCCACAACGCCAACCGCATCCTGATCTTTCGTCGCTGGGAGGGCCCCGAGGAATTCCTGGTCGTCGCCAGCCTCAACAACCGGGGCTTCACCGACGGCTACGAGATCCACAACAACCGTATCGCCGACGCAAACTGGCGGGAGGTGCTGAACAGCGACGCCGGAACCTACGGCGGTTGGGGACTTGCGAACCCGGATCCGCTCCGCTCGACCGACGGCCAGCTGAACGTGCGGATCCCGGCCAACGGCCTCCTCGTCCTCGAGCGACAGTAAGCTACCTTTGTAGCTGGTCGCCATATAAACCGCAAAGGCGCAAAGAACGCAAAGGTCATGAATGTTAAACCGCGGAGACGCGGAGTACGCAGAGAGTGAGTGCGTATGGTTCAAACCTCCCCGTCATTCCGGCAGGGAGTGCCGGAATCTGCCGACGCCAGGGATGGCAAAAGCCGGGGGAAATATGAACCGCAAAGGCGCGAAGAACGCAAAGGTTATGAATGTTAAACCGCGGAGACGCGGAGCCCGCGTAGGATGTGGTGAGTGAAACGAACCGCATCAGCATAATCGGGAATGACCACTTGAATTCGTAGCGATTGCTATGAAACCAGCATTCAAAACACTTTGGAATAATTATCCTCATCCTCGTGCATGGTCGCGCGAACGGTTATTTCGGGAAATTGGTTGGGATGGGTTAATCAATGAACCTGGATATAACAATACATGTGCGATACGTCTAAGCATGGCCTTGCAGAAATCCGGAATATCGATTTCATCAAGCGTTGGTATGGCCGGACTTAAGGGTGTCATGAAGGCTAAACCTATTGAAGTAAGGCAGGAGGATCTTTCTAATCAGCTCCGACGGTTATGGGGTCCGCCAAGGCTGCTTCCGAAGACGAAGGTGGAGAATGCCATAGGCGACGCGGATGGAGTGATCTCGTTTTTCCGAATAGCGGGATATCAGGTAGGCGGAGGGCTTGGGGGACATATTGATTTAGTGGATGGCAAAAGTTTCGCTACAATTAATCTTCTGTATTTCTGGGAACGAAGGGTTGACTTGTCAAGTGTGTGCGGGAGCGCTTGCTACTGGAACGCTGGTGAAATTTGGTTTTGGGACCTCGCCTGATGCGTATTGGCTTGGTGATTGCGGGGGGATTTTTGTTCATTGGAATTACCATCATTTCAGCGTTTTCTCAGGTACTGTGGCCGAAGAAAGTAACCCTAATCGAGCAAAATGGGGGTATAGTGGTAAACCAATCCGACTGCTACACTTCTCTTCTGCGAGCCGAAGATGGAACAAGCCTATATCGGGAGAACACATGCAGTGATGATAGGGACCTATGGAAACATTTGGCTGCTGACAAAGCCCTGACACAGAGATTATTTAATGGAATAAATAGACTATACTTTGGGAAGACCCGTTTTGCCGAGGGACCTTTTCTGGTCTGCGATCTCTTGGGTCGGCTAAGGGACGATAGTCAATGGACGATCGATATCGACAGTTTGGAGGCTTCAACCGTACTGCAAAGGATATTACCGCAGGCAAAACTGGTTCCGTCAGCCTATGAGACGCTTGTAAACGCGGGTAAGTCTATCAAATCCGTTGCGGTGGAAATCGTTCTGCTCGCTGGAGAAGCAGCAAAGTCTAACTGCACAAAGATACCAGAGAAGATTCCAACGCATGCGGTCGTCGATATAACCCTTAGCTCGCGTAGGACGCAGGGTGAGTGAAACGAACCGCATCTTTCCCCTCTCCCTGGAGGGAGGGGTGTAGGGGAGAGGGAGAATCAAATGTAGGGTCCGCTGTGCGGACCGCTTGGATGTTACCGTCGTTTAACAGCCCGTAGGATGGGCAAAGCGAGCGCCCGGCAGGACGGTTTGGAATTCCGGTCAGGCCACGGTGGCTTCAGAACCGTCGCGGTTTGTGAATACCCAAAGCGCCGCGTGCCCATCAATTCATAACTGTTGAAAGAGAATCAGGATTACTTAGTCAAGAAGTGGTGTGAAATCATAGGGGAATAATCATGTTCAAATGCAAGAAGGTTAAATTGGATAATCATCGTCTCCATGTGGAGCTGGAAGACGGAAGGATAGTATCCACACCGCTGAGTTGGTATCCGGCATTGTTATCCGCAACCGATGAACAACGGAAACATTATAAATTGATTGGCAGGGGAACTATGATCGAGTGGGCTGGGCTGGATTTACATCTTGATATAGAGGAAATGTTTAAAGTCGAGCAAGAGAAAGAGGCGGCTTGACATGTAACCCGTAGAATTGTTTTTTGAACCGCAAAGGCGCAAAGAACGCAAAGGTTATGAATGTTAAACCGCAGAGACGCAGAGTACGCAGAGAGTGAGTGCGTATGGTTCAAACCTCCCCGTCATTCCGGCAGGGATTGCCGGAATCCAGGTGCCAGGGATGGCAAAAGCCGGAGGAAATATGAACCGCAAAGGCGCAAAGAACGCAAAGGTTATGAATGTTGAACCGCAGTCCGCGTAGGATGTGGTGAGTGAAACGAACCGCATCAATGTGAATCACACGCAGTCGATGCGGTTCGCTGCGCTCACCACATCCTACGGGGGTCACTGAGTAACGTCGAACATCACACAAAGACACCAAGCCACAAAGAGATACAGGATGAAAGGTCCCCGAAAGGGGAACGACCGTGGCCTCTTAGCCTGCGATGAACATCTCGCGGATGATCGGCGACGGCAGGGCAAACTTCTTTGTGTCCTTGTGGCTTTGTGTGAGAAAAAACCTTGCATCCTACGGGGGGCTCTGAGTAACACACAAAGACACCAGGCCACTATGAAAGATCCAATTGTAGATGAAATACGTGCTATCCGTGACGGGCATTCAAAACAATTTGGCTACGATTTGGATGCTATTTGTGAAGATTACACATTGCATCAAACTCGGGTGGGTGACAGGTTGGTCCGTCTAAGGCCAAAAGCACTTGAGCACCACCATTCGACCACTAGGGTCGCTGGTACCCCTTCCGCATCGGCTGGGGCATGAATAAATAGAGTTCCATTGTGTGTGTTTTGCGGGGGGTGTTAAGGTTCCCCCAGGTCATAGCAATCGCCTGACGGAAGACGGTTTTCAAGGGGATCACCCCGGCCGTTTTCCATTATCCAAGGGAGGACGACCATGGCGAACCAGGGCACCATGATGCAGTATTTCCACTGGGATCTCCCCGCCAACGGGACCCTGTGGAACCGGGTAGCGAATGAGGCCGACAATCTGGCGGCGGCCGGCATTACGGCACTTTGGTTGCCGCCGCCGACAAAGGCCGTGAGCGCCTCGGATGTGGGCTACGGCGCCTATGATCTGTGGGACCTGGGGGAGTTCGATCAGAAGGGTTTGGTGCGCACCAAGTACGGCACGCGCGCCGAGCTGGAGGCGGCGGTCCGGGGGGCCCATGCCGCGGGGCTCAAGGTCTATTTGGATGTCGTCTTCAACCATAAGGGGGGCGCGGATGCCACCGAGCGGGTACGCGCGACCCCGGTCAATCCCGATAACCGTAACCAGACGGTGGGGGAGGAGCGGGAGATCGAGACCTGGACGGTGTTCGATTTTCCCGGCCGTGGTGACCGGTACTCCAGCCTGAAGTGGCGCTGGCGGCATTTCGATGCCGTGGATTATGACCAGATCACGCGCTCCGCCGGCACTATCTACCGGCTGCGCGAGAAGCGGTTCGAGACCTCCGTATCCAGCGAGTTCGGCAACTTCGATTTTCTGTTGTATGCCGACATCGATATGGATTCCGAGGAGGCCAAGGCGGATCTGCATGCCTGGGGCGAGTGGATCGTGCGGACTCTGGATGTGGATGGCTTTCGCTTCGACGCGGTCAAGCATGTCCGGTCCTTTTTCTTCAGAGAGTGGCTCAGAACCCTGGGCGAGCGTTTCCCCGCCAAGACGTTTTTCTCCGTGGGCGAGCATTTCACCGGGGATCCGGCGACCCTCGACCGTTTCCTGCAGGAAACCGAGCGGCGCATGTCCCTGTTCGATTTTCCGCTGTTCTTCAAGCTGCGCGCGGTTTCCCACGGCAACGGCAATTTCGATATGGGCAACCTGGTGAGCAACACTTTGGTGGCGCAGAGCCCCGATCAGGCGGTTACCTTCGTCAGTAACCACGATGTTTTCCGGCATCCCCACGAGGACGTGGCCGACTGGTTCAAGCCGCTGGCCTATGCCTTCATCCTGTTGCGGGACCAGGGCTACCCCTGTGTGTTCTACGGCGACTACTACGGCGCTTCGGGGCGGCCCGCGCACCGGGCGGATCTGGATGTCCTCCTGGCGGCCCGTCGCGACCATGCCCATGGCCCGCAACGGAACTATTTCGATCACCAGAACGTAGTCGGCTGGACCCGTTTAGGTGACGCGGATCACCCCAAGGCCATGGCCGTGGTCATGAGCGACGGCCCGGGCGGGGAGAAGACCATGTTCGTCGATCGGCCACATGCCGAGTTTCGGGATGTCACCGGCCATATCGCGGGCACCCTGACCAGCGACGGCAACGGCAACGGGGCCTTTCGCTGCGACGGTGGCTCCGTTTCCGTATGGGTGGAGGCGTGAGCCGCGGTGGCCACCGTCTGTTCTCAGTAAGAGGGTATCAGCGTTATGAAACAGATCGATCTTGGATCACAGGGCCTGCGTGTGCCTGCAATCGGTTTGGGCTGCATGGGCATGTCGGATTTTTACGGTTCTTCTTCGGAAGCCCGGAATCTCGGCGTTCTCGATCGGGCGGCGGACATTGGGTGCACGTTCTGGGATACCTCGGACATGTATGGACCCTTTACGAATGAAATCCTGTTGTCAAAGGCGCTCAAGGGGCGCCGCGAGCAGATCACTTTGGCAACCAAATTCGGCGTTGCGCGCGGCGAGGACGGCAGTTGGCAAGGTCTTAAGGGAAATGCGGATTACGTAAAGGCTTCTTGCGATGCCTCGCTGAAGCGACTCGGGACGGATTACATCGATCTTTACTATCAGCATCGTTTGGACCCCGAAACGCCGATCGAGGAAACAATCGGTGCGCTGGCCGAGCTCGTGAGGGCGGGGAAAGTACGCTATATCGGCTTGTCCGAGGCGGAGCCGGAAACCATCACCCGGGCCCACGCGGTGCATCCCGTCAGTGCGCTGCAAACCGAGTATTCCCTGTGGTCGCGGGATGTCGAGGCCGAGATTTTGCCGACGATTCGCCGCCTGGATATTGGATTCGTGGCTTACAGTCCGCTCGGGCGAGGATTTTTGTCCGGGGCAATCCGGTCACGAAGCGATTTGGAGCCCGGAGACTGGCGTTTGGAGAATCCGCGATTCACCGAGGAAGCCATCGCCGAGAATAGCCGGTTGGCCGACGTGGTCATTGAAGTCGCCAAGGAGATTGAGGCCACACCGGCGCAAGTCGCATTGGCATGGATTCTGTCCCGCGACGTCGCCGCGATACCAGGGACGCGGAAAATCGAGCGCTTGGAGGAAAACTGGGCGTCACAGGATATTACTTTGCGAGCGGGGCACCTGGACCGTCTCGAGTCGATGGTCGATCAGGGTGTCGTCGGCGATCGGTACTAGGGAGCGTCTGGAATTGCTCCCACGCTGGAGCGTGGGAGCCAGAGACCGAACTCTCTCGTTCCCATGCTCCGGTGGGCAGGAACGCAATCGGGCCGCTCCAGCGGCCAGGATTTCAGGACGCTGGAGCGT
>JAIZWN010000083.1 GCA_020443945.1 Candidatus Thiosymbion ectosymbiont of Robbea hypermnestra
ATTTGCCATGTCTGACCTGACAAGGCTGGCGAAACACCTCCGCGGGAGCTCGACCGATGCCGAACCAAGGCTTTGGACCCCTCTTCGCGCCCGCCGATTTCAAGACCTGAAATTCAGGCGTCAACAGAGCGGTAGGATGGGCAAAGCAAGCGTCCGGCAAGTCGGTACGGAGTTCCGATCATGCCACAGGGGTTTGCGAATCGCGTTGGCCTGTATAGATGCCCGAAGCGAAGCGTGCCCATCAATGAAAAATACCTCGCCTGCGTAGGGCGGAAAAGCGCAACGCATCCCGCCTACGGTCCTGAAGAACCACGGATGGACACGGACAAACACGGATTGTGATCTGTGTTTATCCGTGTCTATCCGTGGTTCAAAGCCCGTGTAGATCCCGAGATGGTGGGATACGCCAGGGTTGGGCGGCTTCCGGCGCCGCTTCCGCTACCACGCCGTCGTTCCGGGTGGGACCCCGGAACCCAGGCGCCAGGGATGGCAACTCGAAGCTGGCAACCGGCATTCGCTTTTTCCGCCGAGTCTATCCCCGGAGCGCCGCCCCCAGGCAGCCAAGGTCGGCAGGGTCCGGTAACTCGTGGGGACCCTCTTGCTTGCGGGTCCGGCCCGCAAAGCCGGCGAGACACCGACGGTCCCAGTTTCCTGGAGTCCGGGAACGAGCCAAGGTTTGCCATCCTTGGCATCTGGATTCCGGCAATCCCTGCCGGAACGACGGCGGAGTGGACACCCGCCGATCTTAACGGACCTGACACCACCTTGGGCGCAGACCAACCACACCGCGCCATCC
>JAIZWN010000084.1 GCA_020443945.1 Candidatus Thiosymbion ectosymbiont of Robbea hypermnestra
TCCAAAGCCTTGGTTCGGCATCGGTCGAGCTCCCGCGGAGGTGTTTCGCCAGCCTTGTCAGGTCAGACATGGCAAATACCGAGGGTCACCCTTTGATCCCCCTCTCCCCGGCCCTCTCCCGGTGGGAGAGGGAGAGTAGAACCGCCGCTCTCGCGCTTTTCTTCCAGGAAATGGGGTCAGGTCTTGATGCGTGCCTTCAAAAGTCACGGATCAAGACCTGACCCCATTTTCCACGAATGAACGCAAAAAACGCAAATTCACAATCGATTCGATTTGCGTTCATTGGCGTTTATTTGCGGCTAAAAGAATGTTAATGAGACCTGACGAAGCGTGTAGGATGGGTAGAGGCGCGGGCATGAGGGGTGGTTTTTGGCACGGTTTTTCTCGCGCCAAAACCCATCACCAAGCAAGACGATGGGTTTCGGCGCGGTTAAGATTGGCGACATCCCCAAAGCTCGTTGGTGCGCCTCTACCCATCCTACCGTGCTCCGCTTTCCCCCCTACGGACTCGTATTTTTTCACTCGCGCATTTTCGCAAACGCCATGGCATGTGCGCTTAAAGAGGCGGCAAAATTCTTGAAACCGATTTCCCGATTGGGTTCCGCATATCCACCCTTCAAGCCCTTATCGCGGTTGGTCAATAACAAACAGGTGGCATCATACAATCGCTCACGAACCAGGCGCTCACAAAACAGCTCGTACCGTCTTACCATAGGAGGCCTCTTTGAATTCTTCAAACACCTCGAAATGAGGTTCCGATACCCTTACCGGGGTTTGTGATTTCCGGGTATCCTCCAACAGCATCAGCCAGCCCAGCCAGGGCTTCCGGGAAAGTTTGAAGGCGCCTTCCCGATAGGCGGTCAATATGTCCGTAGCACTCCCCAAGGCTTCTTCGACACGATTATTGAAGTTGTTTCCGAAAGATGGCCCGATATGAGACTTGAATCGGTTTTAGTGACCGTATTGATTTCCGCGCGGGAGAACAGAGAGCCTGTGGCCTTATGGATCCGTTTTTCGGCCAATTTGAAATAATCGGGATCCAG
>JAIZWN010000085.1 GCA_020443945.1 Candidatus Thiosymbion ectosymbiont of Robbea hypermnestra
TCCAAAGCCTTGGTTCGGCATCGGTCGAGCTCCCGCGGAGGTGTTTCGCCAGCCTTGTCAGGTCAGACATGGCAAATCCCGAGGGTCACCCTTTGATCCCCCTCTCCCCGGCCCTCTCCCGGTGGGAGAGGGAGAGTAAACCGCCGCGCTCGCGCGCTTCTTCCGGGCTTCTTACAGCAAGACGATGGGTTTCGGCGCGGTTGAGATTGGCGACATCCCCAAAGCTCGTTGGTGCGCCTCTACCCATCCTACCGGGCTGTTTGATCCCCCTCTCCCCAACCCCTCTCCCGCCAGGGGCGAGGGGCTTTTAGCAAGACGATGGGTTTCGGCGCGGTTGAGATTGGCGACATCCCTAAAGCTCGTTGGCGCGCCTCTACCCATCCTACCGTGCTTCAGGGGACGGGGTTTACCACCCGTGCCGTCGCAGGTCTTGTTCCAGGGCGGCGACCAGGATGCGCCCGCATTCTACGGAGGAGGCGGTGGAGCGGGCGGTGAGGAAGGGCCAGTCGAGGATGACTGAGGTGCGGCGACCGACGTTGCCGTGGAAGCCGCCTTCCGGGCCGACCGCGTCGCGCAGGATGTATTCCAGGGGATAGAAGGGTGGGCCGAAGTTGATGAAGCCGTCGCCGAAGCCGCGGTTGGCGCCGTCTACGTCATGGGATCCGGCGAAGGCGGTGCCGTCCAGGTAGTCGTATTCGATGACGTGGCCGGTGACGTGTTTGCCGCGGATGAGGCATTGCCGACTGTCGACTTCGCGCGCGAAGGGGAGGCAGGCGACGCCGTAGCACTCGCAGGCCACCAGCTTGTCCGATTCGACGAAGCCGATGATGAGGTCGTGCAGGCGTTGGTTGTTGGCCAGGTCTACCAGGGAGCCGCTGCCGCCGACTATGACCAGGGCGTCGTATTTGGCGATATCTTGCCGGCGGATGTCTTCGCGCCGGGCGTAGTAGGCTTCCATGTCCCGCAGGTAGGTGGCGGAGCTGGGATAGGGCCGCACCGGCATCCAGTCCGCCAGGTTCAGTGGGTTGTGAAGCCGGTCGGAGGCTTCGATGGCGCGGGTTTTTTCCGCCATTTTTTCGGAGACGACGGAGCGCCCGAGGGGCGGGTCGATGAAGCCGGGGCTCATGCTCACGGGGTGCGCCAAGGGTCTTTTGCCGGTGGGGGTGATGAAGGTTACTCCGTAACCGGCGGCGTCGCAGGCTTCCAGGGGGCCTACCAGTTCTTCGCCCCAGTAGCCCCATTCGGATAGTACGAATAGTATTTGTTTGCTCATGGATTTCTCCTTTTAGGATGGGTGTTCTTTTTCTTACGAGGGGATTTTGTGCGCTGCAATTGTTCCCGGCACGGAGGGATCACAGCCGCAGATGGTCCAGGGCCAGAAAGTGGTTACCTTGTGCTCCTTGTTAGTCAAGGATTTCATCGGCTCTCCTTCCTGACTATTTCCGAGCCGCGGCTACGTCAGTTGTCCGCGACCAAGCTCGGTGATGGTTACGGACCCGCCGCTTGTCAGGTCACCCCAAACCTTCATCGCTGTTTTGTAGGGAGATCGTTGCTTGTGAGCATCGAAGGCGGCCTCGTCTTCGTAGACTTCGTAGAGAAACAGGCGTCGCGGATTGGAGGCATCTTCGAGAATGTCGAAACGGACGGTGCCGGGCTCCTCACGCAAGCAGGCGCCTCGATCTGACCGTAGCGAGTCGAGCAGTGTGTTTCGGTGGGGGGGTTCCACATCGAACTGAACAAGAATCGCGAACATGATTCGTGCCTCCTTTGCAGTGGTGAGGGCGCCCCCTAGGGAGCGTTCTCAATTGATCTGAATCCTCATGAAAATCAAGCACATCAGGCCCATGCAGCAGCGGCTATGAGTTTCCGAAACACTCCGCGGCGCGGAGCTTGTGCGTTCCCACGCGGCGCGTGGGAACGAGAGAGTACACACGGAAAGACACGCCCTCGTGGGCCTTCAGATGGGAGACCACGGCGAACAGGTTATCCGCGCGCGGATTGCCTTCTTCGCTCAACATGCGCATCAGGCTCTTAGGGCTTTTGTGCAGTTGCGCACCCAGGGCCTCGAAGCCGACGGTCGCGTTCACGTAATCGCGCAGGAGTAGCTTGCCGGTTTCCAGGTCGGCGTTCAGAAACGCATCGAGGGCTTCTTCCAGTAGGGCGACACGAAATCTCGAGTCCCGTTCAGCCCGCGCCTTGATGGTGTCTTTGAAATCTCTGGTGAGCGGCATAGCCTCACTCTCCTTCCTTACGCTTTTTGTAGTTTCTCCAATACACCTTGGCCTGGTGCCCCATTTCACCTTATTTTTCACCCTCAGAGCCCTCCCAACCGCGCCCAGGCGAGAGGAGAGCACCGCCGAGCGAGAGAGCTACGCCACGCCTGGCCTTGGCGCGGTTGGGGGGCTCCCTTCGGACGCGACGAGAAGTGACCATCCGCTTCGTTGCGCGAGCTTGCAATAGGGGTAGCTATTCCTGCGCTCACGCGCCTCACGGCTGGCCACTTCTCGCCGCGCTGAGAGCGAAAAATAAGGTGAAACGGGGCACTGGGCGATATCGCGCTGTTGGCGCTTCTTTGTTCCGCCGACAAGTAGGACCACAAGTTGCCGGCCATCCTGGCCGAAATACACCCGGTATCCAGGGCCGAAGTTGATTCGCCGTTCGGTAACGCCTTCGCCGACCGATTTCGCATCGCCTAGATTCCCGGTTTCAATCCTGGCAATTGCGGTGCGGACTTTCGCCGCGGCACGGGCATCAAGGATCTCGAACCAGTCTGCGAACGGGCAGGCTCCATCTTCGGTTTCGTACTGGACAACCTCAATCATACATTATGGTAACATATATGTTACTAATTGGCAAGATTGTGTTCTTGGTTTTTGCAATGACCCGGCTCAATTGAGAACACCCCTGGTAGTGGTTAAATTCAAAGTGGCATGGTTGTGCGGCTTAACGATTCGATCCCCACTGCTTTTGCCATCCCTGGCG
>JAIZWN010000086.1 GCA_020443945.1 Candidatus Thiosymbion ectosymbiont of Robbea hypermnestra
AAAACCGTAACTTGTTTTGCTTTGGTTGTTTCCGGGATTCGGCGTATATACCCAGGGACAACAAAATTACAACACCATCGAAAAACTCATGACACCCGTGCGGGGCCGGAATGCCCCGACACCCTTCAAGGCTCCCAAAAGAAACTAAAACCGGATGCTCAATCAACGGCAACGCTCCCACAATCAAAGGCTTCTGATTGCATCAAATCTAGCCACGCTCCCCCTGCTGACCAGTTTCGGCGGTGTCGATGCCAGCATACTCCAGCTCTACGCCATGGATATTCTCGGCCTTGGAGAACACGAGATCGGCCTTGTCATCGGGTTATCCTCCTTGGTGATTCCACTCCAGCTACTCGGTATCCATTTGGTAAAACGTTGGGGCAACAAACAAACACTCATAATCGGTTTCATACTATTATTCTGCCTGCTGCCATTGATGCTGGTTATTCCCATGCTACATAGACGGAATGCCACCCTGGGTTTCGCCTTTTTATGTGCCACGATTATGTGCATGCATCTTGTACACAATGCGACAAATGGCGTAGCCCTTCAACCCATGGTGCGGGAATCCACGCGGCCGGACGAGCGGGGTTGGTTTTTCACCAAAATGCGCTTAACCGTAAATGGTTTCAATCTGATCTTCTTCGCCATCCTATCCATGACACTCAGCGCGCGCATGGAGCTTCAAGAATATACCTGGATCATTCTAACCCTGATGATTTATTGTGCATTCGGCGTTGGTACCATCTATCCATATAAAAGCCCCGTCGATGCAGGTCTCCCCTTACAGTCCGGGCGCAGCCTTTGGCATGAAATCTTCAAACCCTTCGCGGACAAACACTATCGTTTATTGATGATTATCATGACAGTCGGTTTACTCTCCTCCCTGCCGCTGTTTGTCACCTACCTATCACTGGGTCCGCGACTGAATGCAAACCATATTTCATGGCTGATGACCCTGAATATGGGAGGCACCTTGACAGGGCTGTTAATCTGGGGGCGGCTCATCGACCGCTTGGGATTCAAGCGCGTTATACACGACACCTTATTGCTGTCGGTTATCATGGGGCCCTTGTGGCTACTCGTACAACCCATGACCCTGCCGGGCTGGCCGCATTTGCCCCTGATCGTGCTCGGTTTAATTGCCGCCTTCACCGGATTCTTACAGTCCGGGCTCAAAATAGCCCTGCTGATCGGCGTACACAATACCGTGACCCGGCAAACCGCCGTTGCGGCCTTAGCCTTTTTCAATACGGGCGGAATGGTCCTGAACAGCCTACTGATCATCGGTGTCGGTTTTTACCTCAGCCATACCCTGGAAACCGGGAAGATCGTTTTAGGTGCCATCACCATCGATAGCTACCAAATACTGTGCCTGTTTAGCGCCTTATCCTGTCTGCTCAGCGCCATGCTCTGCCGCTACAAACAATCACCCGCGTAAGAGACCCCATCGATTTTGAGTAGTGGTAAATCTCTAACTGATAGGGGGGTTGATAGTCCCAAGCGTAATCGTTCAGCCCCCACCTCGTCATTCCGGGTGGGACCCCGGAATCCAGGCGCCAGGGACGGCAAGTCACGGGAACCCGCGATACCTGATGTTTGCACTATATCCGCATAGGCCCGGAAGAAAAAAACGGACATCGATTGTGTTCTCAAGGTCGCCATCCCTGGCAGCGGCAGGTTCCGGGGTCCCACTCGGAACGACGGTGAGGTGCCAGATTGCTGGTACTCACGGACCTGATGCCACTTTAGGCACGGACTCCGCCAGCTTTTGCGACACTTTCCCGGAGGGAGGGGAGAGGGAGTGCAGCGTGCCTAACTCTCTGTGAGTGGCGCTGTTTCCATTTAGATATTAACCACTACCCTTAAGGGAATGTCGCAAACGTCCCTGTATGGGTGCTTGCGACCTTTCCTACCGGAAGCAGCCAGGGAGAAGAACTCGAGCGCGGCGGTTGACTCACCCTCTCCCACCGGGAGAGAGCCGGGGAGAGGGGGATCAAACAGGTGAGCGGGAATCATAACCCGAAGATTCGTCCGGTCGGGATGATGAGAACCCCCTCTCCCCAACCCCTCTCCCGCCAGGGGAGAGGGGCTTTTGGCCGTAGCGAGCCTTGTAGGACCGGGGCTAACCTGGACCGCGCGGCATGACTTGAGTTTTTAGACAGCCTCTAAATTTAGGGACCTATATACGTGACTAGCCACAGTGAGTGGTAACCGTTCAACCCCCTCTTTAGTTTTGCCGTCCCTGGCGCCTGGATTCCGGCAATCCCTGCCGGAATGACGCGGTGGGGGCTGAACGGTTACGGAATCGTGGCTTTG
>JAIZWN010000087.1 GCA_020443945.1 Candidatus Thiosymbion ectosymbiont of Robbea hypermnestra
TCGGTTGACAGTACGCAAGTTGTTGCACTTGCCCTCCGAGCTATGAGGGTCCCCTTCTCCTCTTTATAACTGACTACCAGTCTGAAAGGATGGCGCGGACCTCAGGCGTTGGCTGTCCCGGCAACCTGCCGTCCCTGGCACCTGGGTTCCGGCAATCCCTGCCGGAATGACGGCTCTGTGGCTCATTCCAACGCTGGAGCATGCCCACCCAGCCGGCAGAATGCCGACGGTCCTGGGGGTGGGCGGCTCCCGGCGTCGTCTCTGCCACCACCCCGTCGTTCCGGGTGGGACCCCGGAACCCAGCCAGGTAGGATGGGCAAAGCAAGCGCCTATCAGGCCGGTAGGAAGGTTGGTCCTGCCGAGAAGATTTCCGCATCACGATAGCCTGAATCGGAGGCACAAAGCGCGCGTGCCCATCAAGTCCTGACCGAAAGCCGGATGCCATGTCTGGGCTCCTCCGCAACGGCGACCAGGGTTACCCCGGAGTCGGGGAGTATTTGGTCCTTGGGCTCGTACAGTGTTTTGCCGTCAGGTCCGCGCAAAAATCGAATAACGACCACGGGAGGCGGTAAATCGGCAACGCTGACCGCGGATAGGTCGACATCGGTTGCCCGTTCCGTCTCCGCCACCAAGGGTTGAATGGCTTCGCCACGCAAGGCCGCGGCGATGATCTCGGGTTTCTTATAGAGCGCCTCGTATTGGTCGAAACCGTAAACCTGCGTACCCACGCGAAAGGCAATATAGCGGTCTCCCTGGGCCGAGGCGGTGTAATAGTTATCGGGCCGAATCGCATCCGGATATTCCTGTTCAATAACACCCGCAAGCCGGTTATGCTCGCGCAGGAAAAGCGTATTCATCATTGCAATCCGGGGTGACGCATTTGCGCGATCATCACCAAAAGCAAAGAGTTTTGATAGGCTCTGTGGTCTCTCGATAAACTGCTCCGATATTGGTATACAGGATCAGAACTGACCCGGTTCGGAGCAGTTATCATATAGGAGATCTAGTGCCCAGTTTCACCTTATTTTTCACCCTCAGAGCCCTCCCAACCGCGCTAAGGAGGATGCCGTAAAAGCCCATCCCTGGGCTTTTACGACGCGGAATCGGAAAATTGTGATTTCCCGATTCCTTCATTTTCAACGGC
>JAIZWN010000088.1 GCA_020443945.1 Candidatus Thiosymbion ectosymbiont of Robbea hypermnestra
TCGGTTGACAGTACGCAAGTTGTTGCACTTGCCCTCCGAGCTATGAGGGTCCCCTTCTCCTCTTTATAACTGACTACTGCGCTTTTTCCTATCGCAGACGGGTAGGGAGAGTTTTCAAAAATCGCCCGACAGGAACATACCCCCAACAAACACCCCGGTGACAACCACAATCAACCAGGCTACGCCAATCCATTGTTGAGACGGGACTGGTTGCTTTGAGTCGTCTGGAGCAGACTTTGGATGCGGCGGTGGAGACGGATTGGGCGGCGAGGAGGGTGGACCGGCGACCTTGGCAATGTCCGCCAGCAGGGCTTGAAACACAGCGGCGTCCCGAGCACCTTTCCAGCCCACTAGGCTGCGGGTGTGGACGTGGTAGAATTTTATGGGAGGCTCGATCCCCTCGTCGATTCGGACGGAAACGAATTTTCCCTGATCCTCCGCCCAAGCCGATTCCGCGCGCACCCATTTGGAGGCGATTGAATGTTGCGACCACAAGACGACCACGCACTGCGCCCTCTTCAGGTTGGTCTCGATGAGTTCGTCGAAGAACTCGCCGGCGCGTATCTCCAGGTCCCACCAGACTTGGTAGCCCTCGGCAGTCAGCGCATGGACCAGGGGCTCGACCCGCCGGCGGTCCTGTTGCGAGTAACTGATAAAGATATCAGCCATGCCGCTACCTATCCTTCTCCTTTGTTCTCCTATCCAGCGGGCATTGCCTGCTTGACGCGAGGGGAATTGGCGATGCTGGTAAATTCTACAGGGATGGCGTTACCAGGGGAAAGGGGTCAGGTTTTGACCTGTGCTTTCAAGGGTCATGGATCAAGACCTGACCCCATTTCCGGGTGATGGGTTTCGGCGCGAGAAGAAATGTGCCAGAAACCACTATCCGCGCCAGCGCCTCTACCCATCCTACCGCGCTTCGAAGCCAGAAGGCGGGATACGCTACGCTATCCCGCCCTACGCGGGCTGACCCCATTTCCGGGTGATGGGTTTCGGCGCGAGAAGAACTGTGCCAGAAACCATTATCCGCGCCAGCGCCTCTACCCATCCTTGTATGTTCTGTTTCCAAGGAAACACCAAGAAAGGTTATAAAAGGACCTGATGGAAAGACCTGGGGAAG
>JAIZWN010000089.1 GCA_020443945.1 Candidatus Thiosymbion ectosymbiont of Robbea hypermnestra
ATTTCCGCGCGGGAGAACAGAGAGCCTGTGGCCTTATGGATCCGTTTTTCGGCCAATTTGAAATAATCGGGATCCAGCTCTACCCCCAGGCTGTTCCGGCCCCACCTTGCGGCCGCAACCGTGGTCGTACCCGTACCCAGAAATGGGTCCAACACCGTATCTCCGACGAAGCTGAACATTCTGATCAAACGTTCCGCGAGCTCTTCCGGGTAGGGCGCCGGATGGTCTCTGGTCGAGGCGCCGGTAACACCGGACCAGATGGATTGAAACCATTGTTTGTGATTTTCGTTGGATAGGATGGAGAGCACACGGGTTGCAATCGATGGTTTTCTGTACCCCCCGGGTTTGCGTTCCATCAGGATGTATTCGATATCGTTCTTGATGACCCCGTTCGGTTCATAAGGTTTGCCGAGAAACCCCGCGCCCCTGCCGTTTGCTTCATACTGGGCATTGGCGATTTTGTACCAGATGACGGGCGCGAGATTGTCATAGCCGATCTTTCTGCAATGTTCCTGAATGGAGGCGTGCAGGGGAACGACGGTGTGCCTGCCGTTGTTTTTTCTGCGGGACAGGCAGACATCACCGACGACGCAAACGACTCGGCCACCGGGAACCAGTACCCGATAGCAATGTCTCCAGACCTTATCCAGCTCCTCCAGGAATTGCTCATAGTCTTCGAGAGCCCCCAATTGGTCCTCATGGTCCCGGTATTTCTTCAAGGTCCAGTAAGGGGGAGAGGTCACCACGAGATGAACGGATGCATCCGGGATAAAGGACAGCCGGCGGGAATCTTCCTGAAACAGGTCATGGCGGGTCGGTATCCGCCGGATAGCGGACTCGATCTCCCGTAACAGAGCTTTATCCCTGGCGATGCGGGGGATATCCGTCTGGGGATTATCCAGATGGGATAATTCATCCGGCAAAAAATGTGGGTAGTGCTGTGATCTATAGGATGATAGGACAGGCAAAGCCTAGCGTGGTCTCGCGCCCCATCCTACAGATTTTA
>JAIZWN010000090.1 GCA_020443945.1 Candidatus Thiosymbion ectosymbiont of Robbea hypermnestra
CTGGATCCCGATTATTTCAAATTGGCCGAAAAACGGATCCATAAGGCCACAGGCTCTCTGTTCTCCCGCGCGGAAATAAGGTGAAACGGGGCACTAGGTGCCAAGGACGGCAGGTTGCAAGGATCTGCGATGCCTAACGTCCGCACCATTTCCGCATAGACCCGGAAGAAAACGCCTCTGTCGAGATTATCCTCCAGGTTGCCATCCCTGGACGTCTAGGTTCCAGGGTCCCACCCGGAACGACGGCGAGGTGCCAGACTGGCCTTGGGTCACACCGCCCGCCGGGAGGTATTCCTCTGGGACCAGCGGCGGGACGCCGGCGGTCCCAGCGCCCAGGCGGGTTCAGGGCTTTTGCGCGGCCCGCGCGGCGGCGAGATTTTTCCGCACGGCCCGCGTACTCGGATGCTCCGATCCCAGCTTGCGCTCGCGAATCGCCAGGGCCTGCTCGTAATAGCCGATGGCCTTGTGGTATTCCCCCAGTGCCTGCCAGGCCCTACCCAGGTTGTTGCGGTCTATCGCCACCTCGGGATGGTCCTCACCGTAGGTCTTTAAACCACTCGCCAGCGCCTGCTCCAAATAGCCGATGGCCTTGTGGTACTCCCCGAGTTTCCGCCAAGCTTCTCCCAGGTTGTTGCGGGTTATCGCTACATGGGGATGGTCCTCGCCATAGGTCTTTAAACCACTCACCAGGGCCTGCTCATAGTAGCCGATGGCCTTGTGGTACTCCCCGAGTGAATCCCAGGCCCCACCCAGGTTGTTGCGGGTTGCTGCGACACGGGGATGACCTTCGCCATAGGTATCGAGAGCACTCGCCAGGGCCTGCTCGAGGTAACCGATGGCCTTTTCGTACTCCCCAAGTGATGCCCAGGCCAAGCCCAGGTTGTTGCGGTAGATCGCTACCTGGGGATGGTCTTCGCCATAGGTCTTCAGATCGCTCGCCAGGGCCTGCTCGTAATAGCCGATGGCCTTTTCGTGCTCCCCGAGCGCCCGCCAGGCTTCTCCCAGGTTGTTGCGGTCTCTGGCGACATCGGGATGATCCGCGCCGTAGGTCTTGAGATCACTCGCCAGGGCTTGCTCCAAATAGCCGATGGCCTTTGGATAGTCCCCCAGGGCATCCCAGGCCGAGCCCAGGTTGTTGCGGGTTGTGGCAACATGGGGATGGTCCTCGCTATAGGTCTTGAGATAACCGGCCAAGGCCTGCTCATAGTAGCCGATGGCCTTCCGGTAGTCCCCAAAGGCGTACCAGGCCCCACCCAGGTTGTTGCGGTCTCTTGCCACAGCGGGATGGTCTTCGCCGTAGGTCTTGAGATCGCTCGCCAGCGCCTGCTCGAAATAGCCGATGGCCTTGTGGTACTCCCCCAGTGACTCCCAGGCCGAGCCCAGGTTGTTGCGGTCCCTGGCGACATCGGGATGGTCTTCGCCATGGGTCTCGAGAGCACTCGCCAGGGCCTGCGCGAAGTAGTCCCTGGCGGCCTGGTAGTCGCCGAGGATCTGCGCCAACTCACCCGCGCCGGCAAGATACAGGCTATTCTCCGG
>JAIZWN010000091.1 GCA_020443945.1 Candidatus Thiosymbion ectosymbiont of Robbea hypermnestra
CCGCGCGGTCCAGGTGAGCCGTGGTCCTACCAGGCTGGCTACGGCCGAAAGCCCCTCGCCCCTGGCGGGAGAGGGGTGGCAGGGAGAGGGGGAATCAATGACTCTATGCCAAGCAAAATCAATGGGTTAGTTTTTAGACAGCCTCTAAGGGTTACGCCTCGACTCTATTCGGCTCAGGGCGCCTGGAAAAATCCCATTCCTGGAATTTTTCGAGGCGCCCTTATGTTATTGTGTCGCCAGGTTCCAAGGCTGGTGGTCCGACTCGGCCTTCCTCATGTCAGGCCGCTCCGCCTTCACCCGTCACCGGCAGGGCAAACCGGCGCCAGGTAGGTAAAGGCCCTGTTTTCGGGGGACTTTATGCAAGCTTATCCCGGCGCCTCTCGATTCGGGGTTTGACGCTGTGATCGGCAGTCCATATACTGCACCGCCGGAAGGGGAATTCCTCCTTGCGCATGAAGAAGAGCCGATGCACCAGTCGGATATGCTGCAAGCCAGGGACATTCTGTTCGTTCAGTTTGCCGTGGCCTTGATTCTGGCGGTCGCCGCCGCGCCCCTGGGCCTGTCCGTGGCCTTGTCGGTTCTGCTCGGCGGCTTCGTGTGTCTGGCGGCGAATGCGATCTTCGCCGGCTGGGTCTTCCGGCACTACCGGGCCCAGGACCCGGAGCTACTCTTGCTGCGGTTCTATGGTGGAGAGCTTATCAAGCTGTCCCTGGCCCTGGGGCTGTTCGCCATCGTCTTCGCGACGATCGAAGGTTTGAGCTTACCCGCTCTGTTCGCCGCCTATTTCGCCGTACAGGTGCTACCTGCGGTTTTCGCGTCCAGCCGGGGCGCCCGTAAGATACGCGAGAGATGATCGATGGCTTCCTCCGAAACGCTGACGTCCCAAGGGTATATCAAGCACCATCTGACCAACCTCACCTTCGGGAACCATCCGGAGCAGGGTTGGACCTTCGCGGCCTCCGGGAAGGAGGCGGCGGAAATGGGCTTCTGGGCCGTGCACGTCGATACCATGTTCTTCTCGATTCTGCTCGGCGGCCTGTTCCTCTGGTTCTTCAAGAAGGTTGCCGACAAGGTCACCGCCGGGGAACCGGGGGGCGCGCAGAATTTCGTGGAGTGGATCGTGGATTTCGTGGAGGAGAATGTCCGCGGCTCCTTCAGCGGTAAAAATCCCCTGGTCGCCCCCCTGGCCCTGACCATCTTCGTCTGGGTCTTTCTGATGAATCTCATGGATCTGGTCCCGGTGGATCTGATCCCCTATTCGTTTCAGATACTGGCCACGCTGTTCGGCGCCGACCCCCATCATGTCTTCCTGAAGGTCGTCCCCACCACGGATCCGAATGCCACCTTCGGCATGTCCCTGATGGTCTTCCTGCTCGTCGTCTACTACAGCATCAAGATCAAGGGCGTCGGCGGCTTTGTCGGTGAGCTGACCCTCCAGCCCTTCGGTAAGTGGGGCCTGCCCGCCAATCTGGTGCTGGAAGGGATCAACCTCCTTTCCAAGCCCGTCTCCCTCTCCTTACGACTGTTCGGAAACCTGTATGCCGGCGAGATGATCTTTATCCTGATCGCGCTCATGTACGGCCACAATATCGCCGTGAGCCTCGGCGGTGGCCTCCTGCAGCTCGGGTGGGCCATCTTCCACATTCTCGTCATTACCTTGCAGGCATTCATCTTCATGGTGCTGACCATCGTCTATCTGGATATGGCGCATCAGCATCACTGATCGACCCTTTCAACCTTCTCTCACCCACCATAAAGGGGGAAACTATGGAGCTCGCTCAAGCAGTCGTTTTCATCGCCGCCGGTCTCATGCTGGGTCTGGGCGCCCTCGGCGCCGCCGTCGGCATCGGCGTCCTCGGCGGACGCTTTCTCGAAGGGGCCGCGCGTCAGCCCGAGCTGATCCCGATGCTGCGTACCCAGTTCTTCATCGTCATGGGTCTTACCGACGCCCTGCCGGTCATCTCGATCGCCATGGGTCTGTACCTGATGTTCGCTGTCTGACGAGACGGTCCGCTCCCGGCCTGGATCAAGGCCCTCGTCCCCTTCGAGGCAACGACATGAACATCAATCTGACTCTCGTCCTCCAGATGGTCGCGTTCGCGGCGTTCGTCTGGTTCTGTATGAAGTTCGTATGGCCGCCCATCGTCGGCGCGCTGGCGGAACGCAAGGCGAAGATCGCCGAGGGGTTGGCGGCGGCCGAGCGGGGCCACAAGGAACAGGAACTCGGGGCCCAGCAAGCGGCCAAGACCATGAAGGATGCCAAATCCAAGGCCGCCGAGATCGTGAACCAGGCCCAGCGGCGCGCTACCGAAATCGTCGATGAGGCGAAGCAAGAGGCCCGCGAGGAAGGCGCTCGCCTGGTGCACGCGGCCCAGGCCGAAATCGACCAGGAAGCCAACCGGGCGCGGGAAGAACTGCGCGAAAAGGTGGCATCCCTGGCGGTTGCGGCGGCGGAAAAGATTCTGGAGAAGGAGATCGACCCGACCGCCCACGGCGCTATCGTCGATTCCTTCACCCAACAGATCTAAGGTACGCCAATGGCCGGAGACATCACGACAATCGCGCGGCCTTACGCCGAGGCCGTCTTCGCGCGGGCGCGGGAAAGCGACCAACAGGACGCCTGGAGCGATGCCCTGGGCACCCTGTCGGCAATCGCCGCCGACCCCACCATGGCGGAGCAGATCGGCAACCCGAACCAACCGCGCGAATGGTTGCGCGATGCCATCCTGGAGATTGCCGGCGAAGACTTGCCGGCGGAGGGCGGCAATCTGGTCTCGTTGCTGGCGACGAACAACAGGCTCTCCATCCTTCCCGAGATCGCCCGCCTCTTCGAGCTGCTGCGGACGCGGCACCAAGGCCTGCGCCAGGTGCATATCTCGAGTGCCTTCGCGCTCCAGGAGAGCGCGCGGCAAGAGCTTGCCGTAGCGCTCGAAAAACGCTTCGGGGCCGAAGTGGAAATCACGGTCGAGACGGACCCGTCCCTGGTCGGGGGCGTCCGGATCCGCGCCGGAGACCTGGTAATCGACGGGTCCGTGCGCGGCAAGCTGCATAAGCTGGCCACCGAATTGCAATTTTAACGGGAAACCGCCATGCAACTGAATCCATCCGAAATCAGCGATCTCATCAAACAAAAGATCGAGCGCTCCGAGCTTACGACCGAGGCCCGCACGGAAGGCACCATCGTCAGCCTGACCGACGGCATCGTCCGCATCCATGGCCTTTCCGATGCCCAGTATTACGAGATGTTGGAGTTTCCCGGCAACACCTATGGACTGGCGCTGAACCTGGAACGCGACTCCGTCGGTGCGGTAGTGCTCGGCGAATACATCCACCTGTCGGAAGGCGATTGGGTGCGCTGCACCGGGCGCGTGCTGGAAGTCCCCGTCGGCGAACCCCTGTTGGGACGAGTCGTCGACTCCCTGGGAAACCCCATCGACGGCAAGGGCCCGATCGACGCGACCGCGACCTCCCCCATCGAAAAGGTCGCCCCCGGCGTCATCAGCCGCAAATCGGTGGATCAGCCGGTGCAGACAGGCCTCAAGGCCATCGACTCCATGGTGCCCGTCGGTCGGGGTCAACGCGAGCTGATTATCGGTGACCGCCAGACCGGCAAAACCGCCGTGGCCATCGACACCATCATCAACCAAAAAGGCACCGGCATAAAGTGCATCTACGTCGCCGTCGGCCAGAAAAACTCATCGGTCGCCGGCATCCAGCGCAAGCTCGAAGAGCACGGCGCCATGGACCACACCATCATCGTCTCCGCGGGCGCCTCGGATTCCGCCGCCATGCAGTACATCGCCCCCTACTCCGGCTGCTCCATGGGCGAATACTTTCGCGACAAGGGCGAAGACGCCCTCATCATCTACGACGACCTGACCAAACAGGCCTGGGCCTACCGGCAAGTCTCCCTGCTGCTGCGGCGCCCGCCCGGTCGTGAAGCCTATCCCGGCGACGTCTTCTACCTGCATTCGCGCCTCCTCGAACGGGCCGCGCGCATCAACGCGGAACACGTCGAGCAGCTCACCGAAGGCAAAGTCAAGGACCGGACCGGCTCCCTGACCGCCCTGCCCATCATCGAGACCCAGGCCGGCGACGTCTCCGCCTTCGTGCCCACCAACGTCATCTCCATCACCGACGGGCAGATCTTCCTGGAGACCGACCTGTTCAACGCCGGCATCCGCCCCGCCATCAACGCCGGGCTCTCGGTCTCCCGCGTCGGCGGCGCCGCCCAGACCAAAGTCATCAAAAAACTCGGCGGCGGGGTGCGCTTAGCCCTGGCCCAATACCGTGAGTTGGCCGCCTTCTCCCAGTTCGCCTCCGATCTGGACGAGGCCACCCGCAAACAGCTGCAACGCGGCGAGCGCGTGACCGAGCTCATGAAACAAGTCCAGTACGCGCCCCTCAGCGTTGGTCAGATGGCCGTCTCCCTGTTCGCCGCCAACGAAGGCTATCTGGACGACCTGGAAATCAACAAGGTCGTGGACTTCGAGCACGCCCTCCAGACCTACATGAAGACCAGCCAGGCGGAGCTCATCGACAAAATCGACGAGACCGGCGACTACGACGAGGAAATCGAACAAGCCCTGCACGCGGCACTCAAAGACTTCAAAGCCACCCACACCTGGTAACACCTAAGATGTCGTGAGGGCGGGCAGGGATGCCCGCTCGAACCGCACATCAAATGGTGTGGCGAGCGCCTGTCCACCCCAGGGACGGGGCGGACAAACAGCGAACCGCATCTTTGGACGGTGGCGTGCCCAACGGCGGAACAATCCGAGGTGGATTGAGTATAGAAAAAGATGAATTGATGCGGTTCGCGGCCTGCCCCCTGTCGGCGGTGCCTGACCCATCTCCGGGGTGGGTAGATAGGCTGGTACAGGCGGGGTTCCTGGGGCGGTGGGCAGGCGCTCACCACATCCTACGCGGGCTCAATGACAAGCTGCATTGGGAACCTGAGTTAGGCGGTTAGTGAAACAATAGAAAGTAGGCGATCCATTTGACATGGAATTGTAAACATATTGCGAATGCTGAGATAAAAAAGAAATTGGCAAAAGTATGTGTAGAAGAAGGATATGAAATACCAATCATTTGCACACCTTATGAGTTAATGGGAGAATAATTATGTGGCAAGATCCAATTGTAGAACAAATCCATAAGTTTCGTCAGGAACATGCTCGTAAGTTTGATTTTGATCTACGGGCAATATTTGAAGATTTAAAGGCGCAAGAGGATAAAAGTAAACGTAAGATAATATCTTTACCGATTAAACGTAAATTTATCGAGCAAGAAAAGTCAATCGAACCATCATCAGGCAAGCAATCAAAATGGGCAAAAATAACCAAAAGAGTTGAGGATGACCCTGTCCATTTAGAAGGTTATTCTAAGCAACTAAAAAGAGACAGGAAGGATTTTAGAGATAACTTTGAATTTAACCATGATCGATAAAGCATGAACTACCTTTTGGATTCCAATGTTGTTTCAGATTTCTACGATAAGGATTCTTCTGAATTACCACGAAATAGTGCATCAGTTAGGTATCTTGAACGATGAAGATCAAGTGTTTATCTCTATTATTACGCTGTACGAACTAGAATATGGCTACAACAACGCTCCTAAAGATAAAAGATTTGTTGTCCGAAAGAAGATTAATGAGGCTAAGGAAGATTTTGGTATTTTACCCCTGACAGCAGAAGGTTCAATGCTCTTTGGCAGACTTAAGAAATCTTTGGTTGATAAACGAAATCTGAAGAAAGAAAGCGCAAAAAAGCACAACATTGATATTATCCTCGCCAGCACTGCCATAATTAATTCGTGTATCCTGATTAGTGCAGACAGAATATATACCGAAATCAAACAACAAGAACCGAGGCTGAAGACAGCCAATTGGATGAATAAAGAAGGTTTATGAAGAGTGGGTGGGGCATTTGAAAATATCAAGCAAGGCTTGACGGAAGCTATCGAGTTTTCAAACGGGTCTCTGTTCAAAAGAGGTTGGATCCTTTCATGGCATTTAGTGAGTTCAAGACAATTGCTGACGTCCAGAGGAAATACGAAATAAGATATGCCGAGGAAAATTTCGTGCTTTGCCAAGAATTGGCTCCACCTGAAAATTTCTTAAACGATTTTGAATTTGCTAAGGAAAATATCGATATTTTTGCCTCGGAGGCCTCTCGTAGCGAAATTATCATTTCACCATTATTGCGAGAAATCTATAAAAAGCACTTCCATAGATATTCATTTTGGATTCAAAAAAGTATTTCATATGACACAACTTTGACCGGAACGCCGGATTACGTTTTTTCCCAGAGATCAAGATTAGGGAAAACCGTATTAGAGAAGCCTGTCGTTATCGTTGTCGAAGCGAAAAAGAATGATTTTGATCAAGGATGGGGTCAATGCCTTGCCGAATTAGTGGCTTCACAAAAACTCAACGAAAATCCCAAAATAACAGTATATGGAATTGTTACAGATGGTAATTTATGGCAGTTTGGACGATTAGTTACGGATCTTTTTACAAAGAATACAGAGAACTTTACCATTGATAAACTTCCGAGGCTATACGGAGCCTTAGAGTACATCGCTCAATTGGTGGATCAGGAGAATACAAGCTAACAAAAGGAAAAACCATGCGAGTTACGCTAGAATTGCCAAACAATAAATATTATCTCCCGAGAAACAGAAAGAAAAGCTGTTGCAGGCATTGCAGAATTTTCAAAAAAATAAGGCAGAAGTTGGACAGTCATCGGACAAGCAATCAAAATGGATAAAAATAGCCAAAAGAAATGAGGCTTTTGTGCCTTAGTTATGGAAACGAAGCATGAGCGCGGCTTAACCTTGGTGTTAGCTTATCATACTGCCCACCATTGACCCTTGGGTAACAGTAATCCAATGGACTATATCTACCACTATGATTACTGTTGTAGAGCTTCCAGAATTTATCAGATGTTCAGAGCGTTTATTGACGGAAAAGGAAAAGGTTAGCTTGATCAATTACCTGGCTGCACACCCCGGAGCGGGTGTTATCATGCGAGGCACAGGAGGCATCAGGAAATTGCGTTGGCAACGGGGGGGAATTGGTAAAAGTGGGGGAGTCAGGGTTATCTACTACTTTTATGATGAGGAACACCCTGTTTTTCTTCTCTCCATATTTGGCAAGTCAGAGAAAGCCAATCTCAGTAAAGCAGAATATAATGAACTAGCAAAGCTTGCTCGAATATTAATTGAGAGCTATGGTAATAAAGATGAATGAGGTATTCAAAAGTATCAAGCAAGGTCTGACGGAAGCCATCGAGTTTTCAAAGGGAAAAACAGATAAGGCCGTTATCCATGAGTTTGCGCCTATAGATGTGAAAGAAATCCGAAATAAGGTTAATATGAATCAAACGGAATTTGCCTCAGCCTTTGGTATCAGTTTGGATACGCTTCGGCATTGGGAGCGTGGGGACAGAGAGCCTCGTGGTCCCGCTCTTGTTTTATTGAGTGTTGTCGCAAGAGAACCGAAGGCGGTATTACGAGCACTATCAGGAGATTATGAGCTGACAAACAGCGCAAGCTGACCGTCATCCGTGTGATTGGATTTATTGAACCGGAGGGATTTTGGGAAACTTTATAAATGCAACCGGCAATTCAACCGACTCTTTATGAGTCCCTTGAGGCCCTGCCTGAAGGTCTGACCGGAGAGATTCTGAACGGACAGATCCATACGCAACCGCGGCCTGCTTTCCCACATAGGTTTGCGGGTTCCGCGTTGGGTGCCAGGTTGTTCAGTTCTTTTTATGAAGGGAGCGGCGGTTCGGGCGGTTGGTGGATTATCGATGAGCCGGAGCTTCACTTCGTCCGCGATGTCGAGGTGACCGTACCGGATATGGCGGGTTGGCGGCGTGAGCGTATGCCGATGCCCCCGACAGGTCACCGCATCGAGGTCGTTCCCGACTGGGTATGCGAGATCCTTTCTCCATCCACCAAGAGCAAAGATCGTGAGATCAAGATGCCACTGTACGGATACTATGGCGTGCGGTACGCTTGGCTGGTCGATCCGGCTGAGTGCACGTTGGAGGCGTACCGGCTCGACGCCGGTGCTTGGCTGGAGATCGGCCGCTTTGCCGGTAGCGATCGGGTTGTGGCACCACCCTTCGAATCGGCGCCCATCGACTTGGAAGGCTTGTGGCTGCCGGTTCGGTTGGCTACGGTCGGATAGGGCAAGCGAAGCCGCAGGGGCACGGCGGGCGCAACGGAAAACGTATTTTCGGCACCCGGTGAATCCAAGCAGTCGGGAATGACCCTGTCCATCAAAATAAAGTGAAGCGGGGTACTACCTTTTAGAGTCAAGATGGCCTATAGCGATTTTAAAACACTTGAACAAGTACATGAGGAGTTAGGGCTCGTCATACAAGGGGATAGCAATTGCTACCGGCATATCCAACCGGTTCAACTCACGGAATGGTTCGTGAAAACCATGGACCTGGCCTATACAAAGGCCATTCGAATCAACACGGAAAGCGCACGCCAAGCCCTGATTGTCGATAATGTGCTCATCGAGCTTGAACAACATGTGGCGATCAGCTTTTTTCTGGAGAGTACATTTAATGTGGATAGTGAGAAGGGTCTCACGGGGAATCCTGACGGGATTATCAGTAGAAGTACCAACCAACTATATATCACAGCACCGGTGGTGGTTCTGGTCGAGGCCAAGAAATCGGATTTAGGCAATGCTTTGCCACAATGCCTTGCGGGGATGGAGGCCACCAGAATCTTCAATGAGCGCCATGAGAATCCTGTTTCTCCGGTCTATGGGGTGGTCACTGACGGGGTTCTCTGGCAATTCGTGTCACTCGAAAACAATATTGCGACGATTGACAGTACATTATACCCTTTCGAGGGCGGCGGCATGATCGTTGGCATTCTGAAATTTTGCGTGGAGAATAGCTCGTAGGTTGGGGTTCGTTCCTCACCCCAACCTACGAGCTATGTTCAGGTACGAAGAACAGGTAGATGTGGTGAACACTTGTCCGCCCCAGGGATGGGGCGGACAGGCAGGGAACCGCATCTTTGGACGGTGGCATGCCCAGCGGCGGGACGATCCGAAGTGAATTGAGTATAGGAAAGGATGAATTGATGCGGTTCGCGGCCTGCCCCCTGTCGGCGGTGCCTGACCCATCTTTAGGGTGGGTAAATAGGCTGGTACAGGTGGGTTCCGGGTATAGTTGTACCCAAAAACCGGGAACAAAAACTACGAATCGTGCGGACAGGCGCGAATCGCATCGAACATCACATAAAGGCACAAAGAGATACAAGGGGAGCGATAGGAAGCGTCGTATCCTGGTCTTAAGATGAAAAGCTTGCGGATCTCAACGGCGACAGCGAGGCACTCTTCGTGTCTTTGAGGCTTTGTGTGAGAAAATACGTGGTAGGCATGGATGTAGATAATGCGAGCCTGAAAGTGGATATCCATGAACTCATGGTGAGCAGGATGCCACTCACAACAAAAACTATCACGGGCTAACAATGGCATTCACGGATTTCAAATCTATTTCGCAGGTTCAGGAGGAATACAATATAAAATACAGGGAGGAAGATTTTATCGACTATTTTGAATAAGGTGTTTGGGGCAATCGGGTATTTACTCGGGCAACCTATAGCACGTAGTACGCAGGTTGGGGTGAGGAACGAACCCCAACATTCGAATGTCGGGGTTCCTCCGTCACCCCAATCTGCACGGCCCGGGATGGCCGTGGGGTAGAATGTAAACGATGATCGGCCGTCCGCATCGCTGCCGATGTGATGGCCGACAGCCAGGAGCCGAACAACATGGCCGGCGCGAAAGAAATACGCACGAAGATCACCAGCATCAAGAGTACGCAGAAGATCACCAAGGCCATGGAGATGGTGGCGGCATCCAAGATGCGCAAGGCGCAGGATCGGATGTCCGCCTCCCGTCCCTTCGCCGAGAAGATGCTGCAAGTGATCTCACACCTGCGCCATGCGGTGCCGGAATACAAACACAGCTACCTGGCGACTGAACGCGAGATCAAACGGGTCGGTTATATCGTCGTCTCTTCCGATCGCGGCCTGTGCGGTGGACTGAACAGTAATCTGTTCCGGAAGATCGTACGCGAGATCAGGGAGCAGCGACAGACCGGTGTCGAGATCGCATTCGCCACCATCGGCAATAAGGCGCTCGGCTTTTTCAAACGCTTTGGTGGCAAGGTCCTGGCGCAGGCGACCCACCTCGGGGATCAGCCCCATATCGAGGACCTGATCGGCATTGTCCGGGTGATGCTGGACGCTTACGAGTCCGGCGAGATCGACGCCATCCATGTGGCGAGCAATACGTTCATGAACACCATGACCCAGCAACCGGATATCCGGCGGTTGGTGCCCATCCAGGCGGATGACGCCGAAGAGAGCGAGACCATGCGCCATCACTGGGATTATATCTATGAGCCGGACGCCAAAACGGTGCTGGACGCCCTGCTCATGCGCTATATCGAATCCCTGGCCTACCAGGCGGTGGTGGAGAACGGGGCCTGCGAGCAGGCCGCGCGCATGGTGGCCATGAAATCCGCTTCCGATAATGCCGGGAATCTCATCGACGAGCTGCAGTTGGTCTACAACAAGGCCCGTCAGGCGGCGATCACCCAGGAGATTTCCGAGATCGTCGGCGGTGCGGCCGCGGTTTGATCGGTTGCGAGGCGGTTGACGAAAACCACCTGAACAGAACATATCGAGACGCCGCGATGCGGCAAGAGGAAAGACTATGAGCTCTGGTAACGTGGTGCAAATCATCGGTGCCGTGGTGGACGTGAAGTTTCCCCGCAACGAGATGCCGAAGGTCTACGACGCCTTGACGATCGACGAGGTCGACTTGACGCTCGAGGTGCAACAGCAGCTCGGTGACGGCATTGTGCGCACCATCGCCATGGGTTCCACCGACGGTTTGCGTCGGGGCCTGATTGCCAAGGGCACGGGCGCGGCCATCAAGGTACCGGTCGGTACCGCTACCCTGGGCCGCATCATGGATGTCCTGGGCGAGCCCGTGGACGAGAAGGGGCCGGTGGAGTCCGAGGAGCGGTGGCCCATTCACCGGGTGGCGCCCAAGTTCGAGGACCAGGCGGCTGCTACCGAGCTCCTGGAGACCGGCATCAAGGTCATCGATCTCATCATGCCCATCGTCAAGGGCGGCAAGGTGGGATTGTTCGGCGGCGCCGGCGTCGGCAAGACGGTCACCCTGATGGAGCTGATCCGCAACATCGCCGTGGAACACTCGGGTTACTCGGTATTCGCCGGCGTCGGCGAACGGACCCGCGAGGGCAACGACTTCTACCATGAGATGATGGAGTCGAACGTCCTCGACAAGGTGGCCCTGGTGTACGGCCAGATGAACGAGCCGCCGGGCAACCGGGCGCGGGTGGCCCTGACCGGCCTGACCATGGCCGAGTTTTTCCGCGACGAGGGCCGCGATGTCCTGATGTTCATCGACAACATCTACCGCTACACCCTCGCCGGCACCGAGGTCTCCGCCCTGCTCGGGCGCATGCCCTCGGCCGTGGGCTACCAGCCCACCCTGGCCCTGGAAATGGGCCTGCTGCAAGAGCGCATCACCTCCACGCGGACCGGCTCCATTACCTCCTTCCAGGCGGTATATGTGCCCGCGGACGACCTCACCGACCCCTCACCGGCCACCACCTTCGCCCACCTCGACGCCACCCTGGTGCTGTCGCGGCAGATCGCGGAGCTGGGTATCTACCCGGCCGTGGACCCGTTGGACTCCACCAGCCGTATTCTCGATCCCAACGTGGTCGGTCAGGAACACTATGAGACGGCGCGCGCGGTCCAGGGCACCCTCCAACGCTACAAGGAGCTGAAGGACATCATCGCCATCTTAGGGATGGACGAGCTGTCCGACGATGACAAGTTGATCGTGGCCCGGGCGCGTAAGATTCAGCGCTTCCTTTCCCAGCCCTTCTTCGTGGCGGAGGTCTTCACCGGCTCTTCCGGCAAATACGTGTCTCTGAAGGACACCATCGCGGCCTTCAAGGCCATCGTCGAAGGCGAATACGATAGCCTTCCCGAGCAGGCCTTCTACATGGTCGGCGGAATCGAAGAGGCCGTCGCGAAAGCCGAGAAGATGTGAGGCGATTTCTGTCAAATATGGCATTTTCCGCCAATCGCCTAACCGCCGGGAGGATTCCCATGGCAATGACCATTCATGTCGACATCGTTTCCGCCGAGGGGGCCATCCACTCGGGTCAAGCGGCGATGGTTTACGCGCCGGCGGAGATGGGCGATGTCGGTATCGCCCCCCGGCATACCCCCCTGATCACCCGCCTGCGGGCCGGTGACGTCCGGGTCGCGTCCGAGAGCGGAGAGATGGACTACTTCTATGTCTCCGGTGGAATGCTCGAGGTCCAACCCCATGTGGTGACCGTACTGGCGGATACGGCCATCCGCGCCCGGGATCTGGACGAGGCCGCGGCGGTAGAGGCCAAGCGGCGCGCGGAAGACACCCTGGCCGGCAAGACGGCCGAGTTCGAGTACGCCCAGGCCCAGGCGGAGCTGGCGGAGGCCGTTGCCCAATTGCGCGCCATCGAGAAGCTGCGCAAGATGAAGGCCAGTTAGGATTCCTTGAGGGACCTGCATCTTTACAAATGAGTCAAGTTGGTGCGCTGCACAAAAACAGTTCTGTCTCTTGT
>JAIZWN010000092.1 GCA_020443945.1 Candidatus Thiosymbion ectosymbiont of Robbea hypermnestra
CCGCGCGGTCCAGGTGAGCCGTGGTCCTACCAGGCTGGCTACGGCCGAAAGCCCCTCGCCCCTGGCGGGAGAGGGGTTGGGGAGAGGGGGAATCGATGGCTTCACTGCGATACGGTTAATGACTCCATACCAAGGGAGAAATGGGGTCAGGTCTTGACCCGTGACCCTTGAAGGCACAACTCAAGACCTGACCCCTTTCCCCCACTAATCGGACGCTTGCGCGGGGCAAGCTTGTCGTGCCCATCGGAACCTTCGGCGGCGCAGGCGATGAGATCATTCGTATGCTGAAGAATGTCCGCGATGCCGCGGCAGTACCGCGATATGACTACCGTGAAGTGCTGGGAGAAGAAGCTTGGGGGAAATCACAGCTCAATGTAAGCCTTTACGCATTGGGTATACGTAAAGATCCCAATCTTCGAAGAAAAGTATTTATCAACTATCGGCGAGCCGATAGCAATCCATCGGCATTCCTTATCCGCTCGCACTTGCGACAGGAACTCAGCAAAGAAGATGTATTTCTCGATCACGAGTCTATTGAGGCTGGAAAACGCTTTGAGGAAGTCATACTTGCTGAGCTGAATAAAACTAAGGTGTTTCTTTGCGTTATCGGGCCATCGTGGCTAAAGATCCGTGATGAAGAGACCGGTCAGCGTCGTCTGGATGCAGATGGAGATTTCGTTCGACGAGAGATCGAGGTGGCGATCCGTGACGACATCACTGTGATACCTGTCTGCGTCGAAGGAGCTGATATTCCTAAGAAAACTGCGCTCCCGAAGTCAATATCGAGCTTACCGGATTCCAATGCGATATTCATTTCCCAAGACGATATCGAGCATGGAATTTCAAAACTAGTGGAAATAGTGCGTAATCACTTAAAGAATAGCTCGCGTAGGCTGGGGTGAGCTTGTGAACCCCAGCATTTCCATCCTCGTATGCTGGAAGAAGCTGCGAGGAAATGGGGTCAGGTCTTGACCCGTGACCCTTGAGGGCACAGATCAAGACCTGACCCCTTTCCCGTGGTTGTCGAGTTTATCTAATAACGCCAAACCTTTTGAGCGATTTCCCTTAGCAGCAAGCGCACGAAAGCGTACTTCGCTATCGAATTCAGCAAGAGCTTGGGTAGAGAGCTCCTCGACAAGCTTGTTGACACTCACATGACGATATTGAGCAAGTGCTTTCAAGCGACTGTGCTTATCATTAGGAATGCGAACAGTTAAAGTGGCCATGTTATTCATCTTCTTAGCATTTGCTCAGGCTGCACAATTTTCAATTCAGGAAAACTCAACTCTGAGTTAATTAAATCGGAAATGTTATTGGTAATAATATGAGTTGCGTTACCGGCAAGTGCCAATTCAATCAAAAAATTGTCACTTTCATCGACAACATTGGGTCGCCATAGATAGTAAATCGGCACCCAGCTACATACATTATAAAAAGCATTTAACAATTCCCGTATTTCAGTTGTTGTCAACGGGCATTTGTTTCTAACCTGGGTTCGATTACTTACGTCCTCAAGCTCCTGAAATAAGGCGTTGCTAATCAAGGGACTATATTCACCCTTAAGGCAACGTCTAATTATCTCCCGGCTGGGGCCTCGGGTACCAATTAATGCACTTATAAAAACGCTGGTATCTACAACTACTCTCTTAGTCATAAATCGAATGATAGCATATATGCTGTCAAGGGGGAAATGGGGTCAAGTCTTGATCCGTGACCCTTGAAGGCACAGGTCAAGACCTGACCCTGGTTATCCTTGGTTATCCCCAATTTCCATCATTTAGCCGAAAATCTTGTCTCTTAGTCCCACGTGATGCGGAATCCAGTGTGAAATAGGGTGATTCCATCCCACCACTCCCGGAAAAAATGAATACTTTCACAATCTCGGCGCGTGGGAACGAGAGAAACGGCGAGTCAACTCCGGTTCACCGATTTGTTAGCCACTATCTGAGGGCTGTTTCAACCGTTCAAGAACATCCTGCGGTGTCAGCTTGCCATCTTTGAGTGCCGCCAGTAGTTGCCCAATGCCGACAGGAGTTCCTCCAACCAACCGCACAAGTTTCCGGCTAACGTCTAGGTCGCCGGATTCCTTCGCTAGCAGCATGGCGGCAGTATCCTCGTCCATCGGCCACATTGTATGCGCCGCAAAATGTCCGGCTACCTGCGGACTGGGTCCTGAATGAGATGTGACAATCAATCGATGCCCTGAGGCCTGTGCGTGGCTCAGTAGTGCCCGCTGGTCATGTTCTTGCATACCACTGAGTTCATCAAGAACAAAGACCACACCTTGTTGGGAGCTAATTGAGCTGAACCATTCTCGCAGTTTCTCAACGTCGTGAGGTCCCCATACAAGCGAGTAGAAAAATGTAAGTCTCAGTGGCATCTTGTAGCCGATCTCACGCACGGACGTCATCCAAACACGGACGAGTTCGCTCTTTCCGCTACCACCGATACCCTGAATCCAAAGGTTCTTAGCATCGGTCATCAACCATTCATCGAGCATTTGCAGATTGTCAGAAAAGCCTAGCCAAGAATCAACTGGCTCCGAGTTTGTCCCTTCGATGCGCACCGAATGCCGGTCTCTAGTGAACATTCGGCGGAGGTGTAATCCTTTGTCAAGCCGTAGTTCCAGCAGTTGTTCAAGAGTGCCTGTCCAATCGGCCCATTTCGACAGCGCAGTGGGGTTTGGTTTCGTTTGCAAACAGATTGTCCTGCTTAGCAAACGCGCCCTCCTTAGACGCGTTGCCATCTGAACCTCGCGTCCTACCCAATACGATGCTTCAGCAGCAGGGGAATCTATAACAAGGAATACGTTGGCTTTTCTCAAAGCCTCAGCAATATGCAAGACGAAACGCTCGCCGAGTGGAATCTGATCTTCATCGAGCCATGGGTGATAACCCCGATCTTTCAATCGATTCACGACTGCTTTCGCCCACTTGCGATCAGTCTTGCTGTGCGAGACGAAGATCATGGCGACAGGGCGAGCGTGGTGGCTAACGGCTTGGCTCAGGTGCCCAATGCCGCGTAGCACTGAGCTTGAAAGTTGCTTAACGGGAAATGGGGTCAGGTCTTGACCCGTGACCCTTGAGGGCACAGATCAAGACCTGACCCCTTTCCCGCGTGTTATGCTAAATTGTTTGATTCCTGCTGATAGCTTGCTATTTTCTCCTTACACAATTTTTCAGTTAAAGCCTGTAGCCCCCGTACTCGCTCCACAAGCCATGCAAGCTCTTCTTTTTTGATTGTGTAACTTGGTTTATACCGGGCATCCACATAGGCTTTCCGAAGCAACTTAAACCTTTCTCTTTCTTCTTCGGTAGCACGCGGAAATATGGTTAAAAACCTTGGTTCAATGCTTGAGACTCTTTGGCCCAATTTCTCCAGATCATGCGTACTTGGTTTGTAGCGAGTAAAAACAAGCAGAATAGTTCCATAGAAACTCTCTGTAGCCTGATGTAGATAAAAGGCAGCTTTTTTATAACTACCTCGCTTTAGTGCTGAATTTACATCAATAAGAAACTCTTTTGCGTTATCAAGCCAATATTCGAAATCCTCTTCAGCCAATCTTTTTCTTTCTTTTGGTGTTATTTCAATTGGCTCCGCCAATTGGAACTTACCTGAATCATACAGAAGTACTCCTTCCCGCAGGATGTCAATATAAAAATACTGGCTTCTCCTTAAACGACGATTTACAAACTGAATATCTTCGGCAATCAGACTGATTGGCGTTCGGTGGATCGTTTTGATCAAATGTTGAGCAAGTTGACTGTTTTGCTCAATTTTGTTGGCTTGGCGCGGTGTTTCGGTAATAACCAAAAGATCGAAGTCGCTTTGATAGCGATAGAGGAGGGTTTCCGGGTCAAGGTCTTCCACCCAGTCGCCACGGGCATAACTCCCAAACAATATAAGCATATCGAGATCGATTTCTTCTCGAATGATCTCGATAGCCCTTTGTAGTTCCTGCTGTTTCTGCTCAGGAAGGTGTTCAAGGGAGGTTTTCATACTCTCAATGATAATTGCTACTCATGTAGATTCACAGCGCCGGTTCCTCTTGAAAGGAAAAGGGGTCAAGACCTGACCCCTTTTGTCTTTCTCAGGTGTTGTCGGTAGCGGCGATGTAGAGGCGTTGTCTTTCATGCCGGCCCCACCAACGCAGCCCGATTGTGGTGACCAGGAAGATGGCCAGAAGCGTGCCGATCCAGAGCAGGGATGGGCCCGGATGGCGCGCGAAGGTGGCGGCCTGGTAGAAGATGGTGGCGAACATGTAGCCGATGCCGGTGGTCCAGCCCGCGACGAACAGGGCCCAGCTCATGTTGGTCTCGCGGTAGACCGCCGCCAGGACCGCGGTACAGGGGAAGTAGAGGAGGATGAACAGCAGGTAGGCAAAGGCCCCGGCCGCGCCGTCGAAGCGGGCGGCCATGGCGCCGAAGATGCCGGTTGCGACTTCCTGTTCCGCGGCCGCCGTCTCTTGGCTGCTCACATCGCCGATGCTTAGCCCCAAGGGGTCGCCCCAGGTGCCCATGGCGTCGCCCAGGTTGGCCGGGATGGTGCCGAGGGCTTCCTGGATACCGCCCCAGAGGTTGAATCCGGCTTTTTCCTCGGCAATTTCTCCGGCCGCGGCGGCTTCCGCCTCGGCCATGGCGGTGTACATGGCGTCCAGGGTGCCGACCACGGCTTCTTTGGCCAGTATGCCGGTGAAGATGCCTACCGCCGCAGGCCAGTTCTCGACGTCCAGGCCCATGGGTGAGAAGGCGGGCGCGATGCCGCGGCCTACTTCGCTGAGCACGGATTTTTCGCTGTCTTCGTTGCCGAAGCTGCCGTCGGTGCCCAGGGCGTTGAGGAAGTTGAGCACCAGCACCATGGGGACGATGATTTTGCCGGCCCGGAACATGAAGCTTTTGGTGCGGTCCCAGGTGCGGATCAAGACGCCCTTGAGGGTGGGCAGATGGTAGGGCGGCAGCTCCATCACGAACGGCGTGGTCTCTCCCGGCAGCAGGGTACTCTTCAGGATCAGCCCGGTCAGGACCGCTACGGCGATGCCGATCAGGTACAGGCCGAATACGATGTTCTGACCGCCGCTGGAGAAGAAGGCGGCGGCGAACAGGGCATATACGGGCAGCCGTGCCCCGCAGGACATGAAGGGGGTCATGACGATGGTCAGGATGCGGTCGCGCTGTTGCTCCAGGGTGCGGGTGGCCATGATGGCCGGGACATTGCAGCCGAAGCCCACGATCAGGGGCACGAAGGCCTTGCCCGGCAGGCCAATGGTGCGCATGGCGCGATCCATGACGAAGGCGGCCCGGGCCATGTAGCCGGAGTCTTCCAGTACCGATAGGAACAGGTAGAGGAAGGCGATGATGGGGATGAAGGTGGCCACCACCTGCATGCCGCCGCCGATGCCGTTGGCGATCAGGACCGTCAACCACTCCGGCGCGCCCAAGCCGCCCATGATCTCGGCCACGCCGTCCACCAGCAGGGTGCCGGTGAACAGGTCGAAGAAGTCGATGAAGGCGCCGCCGATGTTGATGGTGAACATGAACATCAGGTACATGATTACCAGGAAGATGGGGATTCCCAAGGCCCGGTTGAGGATCACGCGGTCGATGTGGTCCGAGCGGCTGCGTGAGGTCCGTGATGTGTGCTTGACGCTCTCCTGGGTGACCCGGTTGGCGAAGCCGTAGCGTCCATCCGCCAGCAGGATATCCACTTCGTCCGTCAACCCCGCGCGTAGCGTCTCCAGGGTTTCCGCCGGTACCGCGTCGGCGGTGATGTTACGCGCCAGATCGTCGCCTTCGAGCAGACGGGTCGCGAGCCAGCGGGGGTCCGCGTTCACCTGTTGCGCGGTCTCTGCGAGTCGCGGCAGGAATTCACCGACGGCTCCCTCCAGACCGGCGTCATAGGGTATCTCCGTGGCCGAGACCGCAGAGGCCTCGACCGACTCGGCCAAGGTCCGCTTGAGCGTCCCGATACCCCGGCCGGCGACCGCCACTACCGGCACCACCGGACAGCCCAGACGAGCGGCCAGCTTCTCTACCTCGATCACCATCCCTGATGCCTCGGCCATGTCCATCATGTTGAGGACCACCACCAGGGGCCTGCGCATTTCCAGCAGCTGGGCGGTGAGATAGAGATTACGCTCCAGATTGGAGGCGTCGATGATGTTGACGATCAGCGCCGCCTCGCCGGCATGTATGAAATCCCGGGCAATCTTCTCGTCCAGCGAGATATCCTCGCCGGTAACGTCCAGGGAATAGGTACCCGGCAGGTCGATCACTTCGTAATCGGCATCCTCGAAGCGATAGACCCCGGTCTTGCGTTCCACGGTGACGCCTGGCCAGTTGCCGACCCGCTGTCGGGTGCCGGTCAGGGCGTTGAACAGGGTGGTCTTGCCGCAGTTGGGGTTGCCTACGACGCCGATCTTGTAGCTGCCCGCCATTATCGTTTCTCCACCTGTTTTTTCACCTGAACGGCCGCCGCCTCGCCCTTGCGCAGGCTGACCGAAGTGCCACGCACCCTGATTTCTACCGGATCTCCCATCGGAGCGACACGGACTACTTCGAACTCGGTCCCCGGCGTCAGTCCCATCGCCAGCAGCTTCTTGCGGTAGGCCCTAACGCCTTCTTCATAACCGGCGACCTGTCCCCGGTCCCCCACCGAGAGGTTTCTCAGGGTCGTGTGCATGACTCTCTCTTTCAGTTGCAACAGGTGTTACTGCGCTTCGCACTGCCGGGCGCAGACTTGGTCCGACCTCGCGGGGCTGACGAATATCGATTTATCATTCGGTTGCCCTACATCGACAGGTCAGTTTTCATACACTCATCTCAGATGAGCGCGCCCACGAGTGTACGTGCGGATTGTTCGACGGCCTTTTGCACGACCGCCCCCACCAGTGCCTTGCCGAACATCTCGCCCGCCTTGTGGAGAACCTCACCACCGTGGCTAGTGGTTCCAAGGCAGCCGGATTGCTCCAGCACGCAAAGGAGGTCTGATTGCTTGAGCAGCGCCGAGTCATAGTAAACCGTGATGCTTCCGGCATGGGGATTCACGCGGACCTGGCGCACACCGGTCAGGGCGAGCAGCCTGCTTTCCGCGGTGCGGGTCTTCCGGGAGCGGCAGTGAAATGCCTTGGACCGCACGCGAATACGCCCCGGGACATGATGGATATATTGGCTCATGGGAATGGCTCCGGATTCTCGATGAGGCTCTTGAGAGACCGGGCCTTATCTTAAGGTATGCAAGGATACAAATGCAAATTATTCTCAATATCAACGGTTTAGGGTTGCTCGATTGGTGAAAACACCTATTTTCGGTGGCGTTCTGACTTCATTGTTTCCGGTTTCGGTAAAGGTATGACGCCGGTCAAGCCGGTACCACCAGGATCTTCATCGCCATGCCGCCGCCTATGGCGACGCGGGCCTCGCCCCTGGCCACCACCAATCCGCCTCCCCGGCGCTGTACAACGTGCAGCTCACTGCCGATGTTGAGCCCCAGGTCCGTGAGCCGCCGGTCGAGATTGCGCCCGGCGCGCAAGGCGATGATGCGTACTTTACGCCCCTCGTCCGCCATGGTGAGCGCAAAGGATTTTTTCTGTTCCGAGCTCATGGGGGACATCGGTCTCATCCTCAAGGTTGCCAAGATAAGTCGGTCAAGGATTGTAAAAGCAAATGTCAATGATTCGCAATTGATATATGTTATGGGGGGTCAGGTCTTGATCCGTGACCCTTGAAGGCACACATCAAGACCTGACCCCATTTTCTATTTTGAGAGTGAAAACTTGCAAAAAATTTATCGTGACGGCGGGGAGATGGTCGCTCTGGACGTTATTGTCACGCCCTCCCATCACCTCTTCGATCCCAGATACCAATGGGGTTCCGTCTTGACGACACGGGGCTGCCCCATGAATTGCGAGTTTTGCTCGGTGACCGCCTTCAACGGATTCAAATACCGGATGCGGCCGGTCGAATCGGTGCTCGGTGAGCTGGCGCTTATCAAGCAGAAATTCATCTTCTTCGCGGACGATAACCTGGTCGGCTACAACAAGGTCCATACCGGGCGATTCATCGCGCTCTGCAAGGGCATGGTCGAGCGGAATTGAACCGGAACATGAAGCGGGTCATCAGCAGGCTCTTCTCGAAGCCGGCCATACTCAAAAGGGCATGGTATGCCTTTCTCTATTCACACAGCCCGCGGACCTTTACCGTGACCCTGAAAGGCAATATTTCCCATAGGAACAGGCGGTTCCATGCCTCCTACTTCACCGGCAAGGAACTCTAAGGTCCTGTTGACATTTTTTTGCCGCAAATAAACGCGAATGAACGCAAATTAAATTGATTCCGAATTTGCGTTTTTTGCGTTCATTTGCGGCAAAAAAAGGGCTCTCGTCCAGAACTGAATCGAGAATCGTAGGGTGCGGTGAGCGTGGTAGGTCTTGCCGGACGGCGCCAGGGAGTGGACGCGAACCGCACCGAGAAATGATGCGGTTCGCTCCGCTCACCGGCATCCTACGGGCTCGGCAGCGCGGTAGATACTCTGTTCCACTGCAAGTCCGATTTGCCTCCAGTCCATAAACAGAATGAATCAGGACGCCGCTTCCGGCA
>JAIZWN010000093.1 GCA_020443945.1 Candidatus Thiosymbion ectosymbiont of Robbea hypermnestra
GCGGGTTTCCCACCCGTTGCCCACCGCTCGGGCCAGCGAGAGAAAAGAGCGCCCGCGCCGTGGACAACGCGTGGAAAACCCGCCTGAGCACGGCACGGGCAAGGGTCAAACGATTGAGGAGTACTCCAACAACGGTTGCGTAGGTAAAGCACACACATGGCAAGACAGGTCAGACCGGCACCTTTTAAACCTGCTCCACC
>JAIZWN010000094.1 GCA_020443945.1 Candidatus Thiosymbion ectosymbiont of Robbea hypermnestra
GCGAGGCGCGTGAGCGCAGGAATAGCTACCCCTATTGCAAGCTCGCGCAACGACGCGGATGGTCGCTTCTCGTTGCGCCCGCAGGGAGCCCCCCAACCGCGCCAAGGCCAGGCGTGGCGTGGCTCTCTTGCTCGGTGTTCTCCTCTCGCCTTGGCGCGGTTGGGAGGGCTCTGAGGGTGAAAAATAAGGTGAAACGGGGCACTA
>JAIZWN010000095.1 GCA_020443945.1 Candidatus Thiosymbion ectosymbiont of Robbea hypermnestra
GCGAGGCGCGTGAGCGCAGGAATAGCTACCCCTATTGCAAGCTCGCGCAACGACGCGGATGGTCGCTTCTCGTTGCGTCCGAAGGGAGCCCCCCAACCGCGCCAAGGCCAAGCGTGGCGTTGCTGTGCTCTCCTTTCGCCTTGGCGCGGTTGGGAGGGCTCTGAGGGTGAAAAATAAGGTGAAACGGGGCACTAGTATCCCCGTGCGCGATTGAATCGGCCGGCGCTGCTCTGCCGACGCACTCGGTCGGGCCGGCGGGATGCTATTGCCGTTCGAGGTGCAGGTTGCCCAGGGTGTCCGAGCGGGCGGTCCAACCGGTTGCCAGCCAGGTGGTGGATTCCAGGTCCAGGATCAGCGCCGGGCCCGGCAGGGGGGCGGTATTCGGCAGGGCCGCCCGGTGCAATACCGGGACCGGGCGCTCGCAACCCGCCACGGTCGCTCGCCCTTCCGGGAAAGCGGCAGCCCCGCCGTCGGTTCGGGTCAGGGTCAGTGCCGGCGGCGCACCCGTTACCCGCACGCGCAGGTTGACCAATTCGACCGGGAGGTCGAGCCGATGGCCGTAGCGCTCCCGATGCAGCCGATGAAAGGCCTCGGCGGTCGCGTCCCGTCCCTCCCAGGCGAGGTTCAGGGTGTAGGATTGTCCAAGGTAGCGCAGGTCGAGGGACGGGGCGGTTTGCAGACCGGCCGGGTCCAGACCCTCGCGGGCCAGGGCCGCGACGGCCTCGGCGGCCAGCGCCTCCAGGCGTTGCTGGATCTGGTGGTCGCTACGCGCCTCGAGTCGCCCCAGCCAGGTGTGCGTCGACAGGCGTCCCGGCGGCGTCGCCAACATGCCCAACGCGGAGAGTACCCCGGCATGGATGGGCACCAGGGCCCGCCGCACACCCAAGGCCTCGGCCAAGGCGCACACATGCAGGCCTCCCGCGCCGCCGAAGGAGGTCAGGGTATAGTCCCGGGGATCCAGCCCCCGCCGCACCGAAATGACCCGCAACGCCTGCGCCATATGCTCGTTGGCGATCCGCAGGATACCCTGGGCCGTCGCCTGGGCATCCAGCCCCATGGCGGTACCCAAGTGGCCGATTGCCCGCTCGGCGGCCGCGACGTCCAATCTCATCCGGCCGCCGAGGAAGGCCTCCGGGCGCAGCCGGCCGAGCACCAGGTTGGCGTCCGTGACCGTCGGCCGTTCGCCTCCCTTGCCGTAGCAGGCGGGGCCGGGCGCGGCGCCGGCGGACTCGGGCCCCACCAGCAACCGCCCCCCTGGGTCCAGGCTGGCGATGGAGCCGCCGCCCGCGCCGATGGTGTGCATGTCCACCATGGGCAGGGCCACGGGGTAACCGGCGATGCGGCCCTCCGTGGTGAGGCTGGGCGCTCCGTCCACCAGGGCCACGTCCGTGGAGGTGCCGCCCATGTCGAAGGTGAGCAGCCGATCCCGGCCCGCCAGACGCCCGACGAATCCGGCCCCCACCAGCCCCCCGGCGGGGCCCGACAGGAGCAGCCGCACCGCCCGGTCGGCGGTCTGGTCGGCGGCCACCGTCTCGCCGCTGGACTGCATGACGGCGATCCGGGCCTCGGACAAGCCGCGGCACAGCCGCTCCACATAGCGGGCCACCAGGGGACCCAGCCAGGCGTTGAGCCAGGTAGCGATGCCCCGTTCGTACTCCCCGGTTACCGGCAGCACCGCGGAGGATCGGGAGACGAAGAGCCCGGCGGGCAGGGCCCGCGCCAGGGCCTTCTCGGCGCTGTCGTCCAGGTACGAGAAGAGCAGGTTGATGGCCACCGACTCGGGTTTCAACCTCACCACCGCCGCGCGCAGATCGGCAATCTCCGACCGGGTCAGGGGTTCCACCCAACCCCCGTCGGCGGCGAGCCTGCCCCCGGTCTCCCAGCAAAGCTCGGGGGGCACGGGGGGCGGGCGCATCGGTGGTTGCAGATCGTACAGATCCTCCCGGGCCTGGCGGCCGATGGTCAGCAGGTCACCGAGCCCGCGGTTGGTCACATAGAGGGTCCGTACCCCCTTGCCCTCCAGGGCCGCATTGGTGGCTACGGTGGAGCCATGGATCACCCGCAGCTCCGCCGGGTCTAGCCCCAGCTCCCGCACCCCCCGCAGGATCGCCTCCTCCGGGGCCTGGGGGGTGGAGAGCACCTTGTGCACCCGCAGGGTTCCGTCCCGCCAGAGGACGAAATCCGTGAAGGTGCCTCCGGTATCGATGCCGACAAGCTTCATGCGGGTCGCGGGTTCGACAGGGACAGAGGTAGGTTTTGTGCCCGCTCGGGGCAAGGGTGCGTTGACATTCGGAAAGTCCGCGCAACGAACCCTACGCTAACCACTCAGAGGCGCCCGCTATGATCCATCCGTCCGTGCAAAACCCGCAGGATTTCAAGACCGACCTGGCCCGAGTCGAGGGTCCGGAAGTAGATGATGTGGCTTTGATTCGGGTAGGAGTAAATGCCTTCCGCAATGTCCGGCCGGACCTTCCAAAGCCCCCGATTTTCCGAGAGCCAAGAGAACCGATGCCGTAGAGCTTCTATATAGCGATCGGCTTGGTCGATACCCCACTGCTCCGCAGAGTAGATCCAGATGTCCATGAGATCCGCTTCGGCCCTTGCCGAAAGACGATAGATCATTTGGCTACACGAATCCGGCGACCTTCCGCCTTGATGCGTTCACCAAGCCGCACCAGGCCCGCTTCGTCATAATCCCTGTATTCGCCTCTCTCCACGGCAGCGATTCCGGCGGCGACCTCGGTACGCAGCCATTCCCGTTTCGCAGCGTTCAGGGCGTCGAAGTCTTCCCTGGAAGATAGATAGGGAGCCCATTCATCATCCGTAATCATTAACTCCACATCGACCTCCGCCACATACCCGCCTTCGTGGATGTATTTGGTTTTCTTGTGTTTTTTCACTGTGTTCATTGCGTAAAGTCGTTGTTCCACCGCTTGCAATGAGCTGCCTTGACCGTTCCAGGGTAACACTTGCCATTCGACCTGCATGTGTCCAGGGGGCCTCTATCTACCCGGCAATGACGCCCTAATGATCCCAGATGCCTTCCCACCAGGGGCCCCCGTCGCCGCCGGCGGCCGGGGATGACGGCGACTGCGGCATTTGCCTGCGGATCTCCCCGAGCCGCCACCCCGTCAGCTCGGCCAGGTTCCGCGCCTCCTCCCGCCGCCGGCGGGGCAGGGTCTCGTCGAAATAGCGCCGCGCCGCGTCGCAGGCTTGCGGGCTCCCCTTCCAGGGGTGTCGGACGATGTAGCGGCCCTGGAAATTCTCTCGGTTACCGGTCACCTGAAAGCGCAGATCCTCGGGAAAGCGCTTCCGGTCATAGCGCAGATGCAGGCGCGTGATGTAGACATCGGCCGTCCGTGGGCGCAGCCGCCGCGGCAACGGCTGCTCGTTGCCGGGACCCTTGGCGTCGACCCAGAAAACGCCCAGCTCCCGCAGCTCCCGGTTGGTCAGGGGATCGGCCGCGCAGGGGTCGCACCAGTTCATGTCCCAGGCATACTCCAGGAACACCGCCCGGCCACGTTCCTTGCCGACCTGGGTGCGGAACATATCACGGTAAAAATCGGCGAATTTTCCCTGCTCCTTGATATAGGCGGGGAGCTCGACATCGGTGGGCAGCTTGACGGTGCGATAGTTGGTGGTCTCGACCCGTCCCTTGCGGGTCAGGGCGTAGATAAAGAGCTCCTGCTCGGCCTCGGCGTTGACGGTGCCGAGGCGGATCGGCAGCATGAACTTGCGATGGGTGTAGGCGATCTGGAGCGGCCGCAGATAGTTATAGCCCGCCTTGCGGTAGCCCTTCCGGTTGACCTTGGCGACAAAGAACTTCATGCCCTGCTTCAGATAACTGGCGACGACGGGGCCCGCGCCGTCCGGCATCCGATAACCATTCTCCCGGAGCCAGGTCACCAGACCATGGCTTTGTGCGGCGGACAGGATCAGGATGTCGTATTCGTCCACCGTATACTGGGCCTCGATGGTCACCCCCAGGCTTTTCGCCCGTTTGCGGGCACCGGCCCCGACCCCGGCCCGAGGCGCGTCGGCCATCCGCGCCATCTCGTACATCACCACCCGACAGGGGTCTTTGTCGAAATACTCCACCAGACGCGGCGCCGAATAGGAATCCAGATGTTGCAGGATAGCCCGGTCCATCACATGAATCTGCTTCCTGCGCAGCACCTCGGGCACGGGCACCACCATCGCGAACTCGTCCACGTCCCCCTGAAAATCGCTCGCCATGGTGACGACATTGCGGTCGCCGTCCCGCACCATGACCACCTGCGACGAGCGGTTGAACAGGCTGGTATCCGCCTTGGCGACATAAAAGCCGCAAAAGGCCGAGGCCAGGGCCGGCGTGAACAGAAAGACCAGGGACAACAACCAGGTCCAGAGGGAAAAGCGAGGAGATTGTTGCATTGTTCAAGGTCCCGTGCCGGGCCAGACAAAACGACGGCCCGGTATCCAGTGATTGAGCGCCGGCACCAGCGGTGACGATAGGATCAAGGCATACAAAAAGGCATTGGGCAAATAGTAATAATACCCGATCCTCCAGCCCAGCACCGCCACCCAAGCGCCGTAAAGGATACGGCCCACGACGGCCGCGGGCACCGTCTTGGGATCCGACAACATGAAAAAGGCAAAAATCAAAAGCGCGCCGTTCTGCAATCGATGCAGCGGAATCTGCCAAGGATCCCCCAGCCAGGCGGCGTTCGCCAGCAGCAGCAACGGATAGACCGCACCGAAGGCCAGGGTCGTCGCCATGCGGCCGGGTCCCAGGAAAACGACCAGCCCGCTGCCGGCGGCCAACAGCGCCAGCCAGATCTCATGCCCCCACTGACCCGGCGTCACCCAGGCGCCATCGGCCACCAGGATTACTAGCAGGATCCCAAAGGCGGACGGATTGAAGATATGGCGCCCACCAGAGGTCACCAGAAACTTACCGGCAATCGCAATGGCGACCGCGAGCAGCAGCCAGAGGAGCCCATCCGAACGCAGAAGCAACAGAATCGACAGACTGGTATTGAGCGCGCTCGGCACATTGGGCGCCAACCGATAGCAACGGGTAAAGAACCATTGCAACAGGACGGCGGTCACCACCACCGCGGCGATGCGTACCGCCGAGACCTCGAGCTGCAACCGGAAAACGCCGAACAACAACAAGCCGCTCTGGACCGCGAGCTGATAATAACGCGGATCGATTCCGATCCCCGCACCGGCGTCGGGACCTTGACTTGCGGTTCCGTCCCGCCGGGGGACGCGAAAAACCTGCTCGGCAAAGCGGAAACCCATGGGCCGCGGGCCCTCCTACCCGGAGACGCACCCACCATTGTCGCATAGGCCCTACCCACATCAGAGCACCTTAAAAAATGGGTAAGAGACCAGGATGAAAGGGCGCCTTACTAAATTCCAAATCGGACAGGATTAACAGGATGCTACCGGTTTTTTTAAAGGATTTAGTTAACTGGAGACTGTCTGAAAAGGCCGTCTCTTAATTTTACATTCTCAGCGCGGCGAGAAGCGGCCAGAGTGCGAGGCGCGCGAGCGCAGGAATAGCCAGTCCTATTTCAAGCTCATGCGACGACGCAGATGGCTGTTTCTCGCCGCGCCCACAGGGAGCCCCCCAAACGCGCCCAAGCGGCGTTACCGCGCTGCGTCACATTATCCGCTCGGCGCAGGAACCGGCGCTGTTTTTTATCCACAGATTACGCAGATTCGCGCGGATTGTTGTGTTTTTAATCCGTGCGAATCTGCGCAATCCGCGGATCAACCAGTAGCTCGGAACTTGGAACGGGGGTGCTCAGTGCAGAACCTCGTCGAGACGGTCGGCGGTAAGGACCCGCTCGGACCATTGCAGCAGGGTAGGCTCGTTGGCCTGTTCGATACGTTGTTGTACCGTATCGGGTAGCTGACCGAATTTCTGACGGAGCAGTCGCTCCAGGATCAGGGCCTCACCTTGTTGCATACCTTGTTGCATGCCCTGCTGTATGCCTTGTTGCACACCTTTCTGCATACCCTCCTCACGGAAGCGCTCGGCAAATCGGCTCATGGTCTTGGCCTCCTC
>JAIZWN010000096.1 GCA_020443945.1 Candidatus Thiosymbion ectosymbiont of Robbea hypermnestra
GTCGCCACCAGCGGACCAATCCCTGCCACCGCCAGGAGCCGTTGGCACGCTGCTTCCTGCGCGCACACGGCGTCGAGCTGCCGATCGTACCCTTGGATGCGCGTATCGAACGCCAGCAACTGTTCGTAGAGCTGGGTCATCAGCGGGGGCGCAAGAAATCCGACAGGGGACTACTGCTGGCTTCCAAAATGACCGGCAGGGCTTGGCGTAGCGCCCCTACTTCCTTCGGCACCACCACACCATATTCGCCCAATAACCCCCGAATCTGGTTGACCAAGGCGGTGCGCCCCTTGACCGCGGCCTGACGAATCCGGTGCAACGCCGGCACATCCTGCTGCTCGACGGTCTTGACAGAAACAAAGCGCATGGTGGGTCGGCCAACGGCCTCACAGATGTCCTCGGCATCGTTGTAATCATTCTTGTTGCCTTTGACGTAACCCTTGACGAACTGTGGTGGCATCAGCCGCACCTCGTGGCCGTGCTGGCTGAACTCCCGTGCCCAGTGGTGGGCACCGCCGCACGCCTCCATCCCGATCAGGCACGGGGGGAGTGTTGCCACCTCCCGCAACAAGGCACTTCGACGCACCTTCTTCTTCAGCACCCGTTCGTCCGGTGCATTGATTCCCCACAGGTGGAAGCTGTTCTTGCCGCTATCGATCCCCAACCGTACCACCACCTTGCTATTATTCATGTCGGACCCTCCCGCTTCGTGTCGATGGTTGTTTTATCTTACCATCGTGGCGCATTTGACGCCGTGAGTGAAGGGGGATGGGTCCATACCATTATCCTACGGCGGGCTATCTAAAAAGGTCATCTCTTAAGGGAATGTCGCAAACGTCCCTGTATGGGTGCTTGCGACCTTTCCTACCGGAAGCAGTTAGGGAGAAGGACTCGAGCGTGGCGGTTGACTCTCCCTCTCCCACCGGGAGAGGGCCGGGGAGAGGGGGATCAAACAGGCAAGTGGGAATCATAACCCGAAGATTCGTCCGGTCGGGATGATGAGAACCCCCTCTCCCTGCCACCCCTCTCCCGCCAGGGGCGAGGGGCTTTGACGTGTAGGATGGGTAGAGGCGCGGGCATGAGGAGTGGTTTTTGGCACGGTTTTGCTCGCGCCGAAACCCATCACCAAGCCCGCGTAGGGCGGGATAGGCCAGGGATGGCCGTATCCCGCCGATCCCGAGATGGCGGGATACGCTACGTTATCCCGCCCTCAGCGGGCTAACCTGGACTGTGCGGCATGGCTTGAGTTTCTAGACAGCCGGTTATTTTCCGGCGATGGTCATGTGGTCGATGAGCCAGGAGCCGGTGCGGGTGCTGCCGGGGAAGTCGCAGTCGTTCCCTACCGCGATCAGGCCCTGGTACATCCGCGCGAGGTTGCCGGCGATGGTGACTTCCTCTACGGGGAACCGGAGCTCGCCGTTTTCGACCCAGAAGCCGACGGCGCCTCGGGAATAGTCCCCGGTGACCAGGTTGATGCCGTGTCCCATGAGCTCGGTGACGAACAGCCCGGTATGCAGCTCCCGAAGCAGATCGTCCCGGTCCATCTCTCCCATCCCGATCCGCGGGTTGTGCACGCCCCCGGCGTTGCCGGTGGTGGCCATCCCCAGGCGGCGGGCGGAGTAGGCGTCGAGCAAATAGCTGCGCAGGACGCCATCGGCCACCAGGTCTTTCGGGGCGGTCGCCACGCCTTCGTCGTCGAAGGGGGCGCTGCCCAGGCCCCGGGGCAGAAGGGGCTCCTCGCGGATCTGCACGAAGTCCGGGAAGAGCTGGTGGTCCAGTTGGTCGAGCAGAAAGCTCTCCCGACGGTAGAGGCTGGCGCCGGCGATGGCGTGCATCAGATGACGCAACAGCCCGGCCGCGACCTGGGCGCTGAACAGGACCGGGGCCTTGCGGGTGGCGATCTGGCGCGCCCCCAGGCGGGCGGCGGCGCGCTCGCCGGCGCGGTGGCCGATGGCCGCGGCGGATGCCAAGTCGTCCGCGCAACGGGTGGAGTCCCACCAATAGTCGCGCTGTACGCTGGCGCCTTCCCGGCCGAGCACCGCGCAGCTGATGCCGTGGCGGGAGCTGGGATAGCCGCCGATGAAGCCATGGCTGTTGCCGTAGACATGGAGCCCGGCGTGGGTGGTGACGGCGGCCCCTTCCGAGTTGACGATGCGCGGGTCCGCGGCGCGCGCCGCCTCCTCGCAGGCGACGGCCAGGTCGATGGCCTCCGCGACCTCGAGGTCCCAGGGGTGAAAGAGGTCCAGGTCCGGGAGCCGGGTCGCCATGCGCGCGGGGTCCGCCAGCCCGGCGCAGGGGTCTTCCTGGGTGTGGGCGGCGATGGCGCAGGCGGCCGCCACCGTATCGCGCACGGCCTCCGGGGTCAGGTCCGAGGTGCTGGCGGAGCCCTTGTGGCGTCCCTTGTAGACGGTAATGCCGAGGCCGTTGGAGCGGGTATGCTCCAGGGTCTCCACCTTGCCCAGACGCACCGTCGTCTCCAGTCCGACGCCGGTGCCGACGGCGGCCTCGGCGGCACCGGCGCCCTGGCGCGCGGCCTCGGCCAGCAGATCCGCGACGATCTGTTCCAGCCGACCCTGGCGCGCGCGGATATCATCGGTTGTGCTGTTTGTCACCTCGATTCCTTCCAATGTCTGCCCCCCTGGGGGCGTTCTCAATTCTCACACAAAGACGCCAAGCCACAAAGGGGTTCTCTTCTCTCGTTCCCACGCTCTGGCGTGGGAACGCAATCGGGCCGCTCCAGCGGCCAGGATTTCAAGACGCTGGAGCGTCTGGAATTGCTCCCACGCTG
>JAIZWN010000097.1 GCA_020443945.1 Candidatus Thiosymbion ectosymbiont of Robbea hypermnestra
GTCGCCACCAGCGGACCAATCCCTGCCACCGCCAGGAGCCGTTGGCACGCTGCTTCCTGCGCGCACACGGCGTCGAGTTGCCGCTCGTAGCCTTGGATGCGCGCATCGTATTCCCGGAGTTGTTCATACAACTGGGCGATCAGTGGCCGTAAGAAATCCGATAGCGGGCTCTCACCCGCTTCCAGCATGTCCGGTAGCGCTCGACGCACCTGGTCCACGCCCCGGGGGATGACCATTCCGTACTCCCCCAATCACCCCCGAATCTGGTTGACCAAGGCGGTGCGCCCCTTGACCGCGGCCTGACGCATCCGGTGCAATGCCTGCACATCCTGCTGCTCGACGGTCTTGACAGAAACAAAGCGCATGGTGGGTCGACCAACGGCCTCACAGATGCCCTCGGCATCGTTATAGTCGTTCTTGTTGCCTTTGACGTAGCCCTTGACGAACTGTGGTGGCATCAACCGCACCTCGTGGCCGTGCTGGCTGAACTCCCGTGCCCAGTGGTGGGCGCCGCCGCACGCCTCCATCCCGATCAGGCACGGGGGGAGTTTTGCTACCTCCCGCAACAAGGCATGCCGACGCACCTGTTTCTTCAATACCCGTTCGTCCTGCGCATTGACGCCCCACAGGTGGAAGCTGTTTTTGCCGCTATCGATCCCCAACCGCACTACCGTCTTGCTATCGGAAGGCAAACGCGTTGATGTACCGATGCCGGTGCTTCGTGCTCATGGAGTGGTAGATGCCGTAGTACCCGCGTTTCAGCAAGGCCCAAAAGCTCTCGATGCCGTTGGTGTGGGCCATCCCGCGCACGAACTCCTTGGCACTATGGTTGACCACTTCATGCTTGTATCCGGTCATGCCCTGGTAGGACTTGTGCTCATCGGTATAGACGGTCGCGCCTGCCTGGGCATGATCCGCCACGAAGGCTTGCAGAGTCGGTGCGTTCCACCGGTTGAGCGGAGACTCGCCCGTCACGCGCCTTCATGCCGACCACGGCTTGCTTGCCGACCGGACCACGTCCGGCGTTGAGCTTTTTGTCCTGGTGCTTGTTCTTCTCTTTGCCGCCGAGGTAGGTCTCGTCAACCTCTACCATCGGCCCCAGGCCGGTCGCATCTGACGGCCCAAGCCATGTCTCCCGGATGCGGTGCGCCAGAAACCAAGCGGTCTTCTGCGTGACGCCAAGCGCGCGCCAGCTGCGTCGAGGGCACGCCCTTGCGGGCGGTGGTGAGCATGTAGATCGCCAGCAGCCAGGTTTTCAACGGGACCTTGGATTCCGCCAGTATCGAGTCCGTGCGTACCGAGAAATGCTTCCGGCAGTCCCGGCAGAGGGCATCGGCCGATGGTCTTTGCACTCGCAGCTGTGGACGGAGCCGCACTGCGGGCAGATAATCCCATCCGGCCAGCGTTCATGCTCGAAGTAGTGGCGGGCGGCCTCCTCATTGGGAACGCGTTTGAAGAACGGATAGAGGCTGATGGTTTCGGGCTTCGGCGTTTTCACGGGAGCACTCCTCGACGGTTGGAGGAAGAGTACCAGTGCGCCCTTGGCTAGTCAAGTCCCGAAACAGGGGGTGTCAATGGCGAGTCAGGTATATAGG
>JAIZWN010000098.1 GCA_020443945.1 Candidatus Thiosymbion ectosymbiont of Robbea hypermnestra
GCGGGAACGGATAGGCCAAATCTAAGGACACGGGAAACCTGTCCTCTACTCTACTGTGAGAATTGAGAACGCCCCCGAGGATTCGATACGCGCGGTGCTCAAGGCGGCCTGCGGACTCAAGCCTTGTTTTCCTTCGCGTCCTTTGCGCCTTTGCGCCTTTGCGGTTCAAAATCACGGATCACAAAACTACAACACCACCGAATTTTTCAAGGCGCCCTTGACTCGATCAGAGACATGCGGGTAACCGGCGAAAGCGGTATCATCGGTGTAAACACATTATGTTTACGGTTTTTCAGGCAAGAGAACATAGTTGGAAAATATGATGCAGGCAAATCGCAACCGGCTGCGGCAGATTCTCGACGAGAAGTCCCTGATCGTCGGCAAGGATATGACATTGAATACGGGGCTTTCCTCCTCCTTCTACTTCGATTGCAAGAAGACGACGCTGAACGGGGAGGGGTTGGCATTGCTTGCGGATGTGTTTCTGGAGGAAATCGATAAATTTCCCGAGCGTCCGTCGGCGATTGGCGGTCTCACCATCGGAGCCGATTTTATCGTGGCGGCTGTTGCCATGCGCGCCCATCAGACAGGCCATTCCACCACCAACGGTTTGATTGTGCGGAAGGAGCCCAAAAAGCATGGTACGCGCAGCCATATAGAGAACGAAATGCCGGCGGGCACGAAGGTTGTCGTAATCGATGATGTCATCACAACCGGCGGATCGACGGCGAAGGCGTGCGAGCAGTTTCTCCAGGACGGCTACGAGATTGTCGGGATCATCGCTTTGGTAGACCGCGAGGCCGGTGGTGTCGAGAGCTTACAGCAGAACTACAGCTGTAAGGTGCGCTCGGTCTTCAGGAAAAGCGATTTTCCACGAATCGCCGGGGACTAGGGGGCGTTCTCAATTCTCACACAAAGACACCAAGCCACAAAGGGATCGTGGGTCATGGGTAAGGCGCCCGTT
>JAIZWN010000099.1 GCA_020443945.1 Candidatus Thiosymbion ectosymbiont of Robbea hypermnestra
GCGGGAACGGATAGGCCAAATCTAAGGACACGGGAAACCTGTCCTCTACTCTACTGTGAGAATTGAGAACGCCCCCGGCACGTAGTTTCAGGATTTGTTTCCGACTCGATTGACCGTTCGGTGGCCCTGGCCTGCTCGGCCGGCGGGTGTCGGGAACCTTGTGCTGTAGTATCCTGCATCCTGAAAACCAACGACTTACCGCTCGCTTCTGGGATACGCTCGGTGACGGCACTCGATAACCATACCTTCCTGCGCGCCCTGCTGCGCCAGCGCCTGGACTACACGCCGGTCTGGATCATGCGTCAGGCCGGGCGTTATCTGCCCGAATACCGGGCCACGCGCGCCCGCGCCGGCAGCTTTCTGGACCTGTGCCGGAATCCGGAGCTGGCCTGCGAGGTTACCCTCCAGCCCCTGGATCGGTTCCCCCTGGACGCGGCCATCCTGTTCTCCGACATCCTGACAATCCCGGACGCCATGGGGCTCGGGCTCTACTTTACCGAGGGGGAAGGCCCCCGTTTCGAGCGGCCCATTCGCGCCGCCGCCGATGTGCAACGGTTGGCAGTTCCCGACATGGAGGACGAACTGAGCTATGTGATGGATACGGTCGGCCTGGTCCGCCGCGAACTGGCCGGCCGGGTGCCGCTGATCGGCTTCGCGGGCAGCCCCTGGACCCTGGCGGTCTACATGATCGAAGGCGGCGGCACCAAAAGCTTTGCCCGCTCCAAGGCCCTGCTGTTCGACCATCCCGAGCTGATGCATGTCCTGCTGACCAAGCTGGCCGCGGCGGTAACCGACTATCTCGACGCCCAGGTAGCGCGTGGCGCCCAGGCCCTGATGATCTTCGATACCTGGGGGGGAGTGCTGACGCCCCGTGACTACCAGGCGTTCTCTCTCGATTACATGACGCGCATCGTCGCCGGGCTCACCCGCGAGGCGGAGGGACGCCAGGTTCCGGTGATCCTCTTTACCAAAGGCGGCGGCCGGTGGCTGGACCGGATGGCGGAAAGCGGCTGCGACGCCCTGGGCGTGGACTGGACCCAAAACCTGGCCGATGCCCGCCGTCTGGTAAATGACCGGGTAGCCCTCCAGGGCAACCTGGACCCAGGCATCCTCTATGCCTCGCCGGCACGCATTCGAGAAGAGGTCGGGCGGGTGCTCGCGAGCTACGGCCAGGGTTCCGGCCACATCTTCAACCTCGGCCACGGCATCCACCCGGACGTGGAGCCCGACCATGTCGCCGCCCTGGTGGATGCGGTCCATACCCTCAGCCCCGCCTTCCATGAAGCTACCGCACCCGACACCTCGCACCCGACGGGAGAGAAATAAGCCCGCGTAGGCTGGTGCTCTGATTTTGTTATTCAGGCGGTGTTTTAATTTGGTTGTCTCCGGTAGTTCGATAGAGGTATCGACATAGGGTGTGTGCTTGGGGACAACAAAATCATAACGCTTTCCCGAATTGTTCATCGAGGAGAGGTCTATTATGAGGGTATCGAGAAGCGTTCGGGGCCGTTTTGCCGCACTCCTCTTGCTGGGTCTTGCCGGCGGTATCCTGCCGGGCTGCGGCGGCGATCCGCCCCGCGAGGCGACCCGGCTGGAGGCAGAGGTGATCGCCGCCGCCGATGTCAATGAAGACGCGGACGGTCGCGCCTTGCCCATTGTGGTGCGGCTCTATGAGCTCAAAACCCCCGGCGGATTCCAGGGCGCGGATTTTTACGGTCTCTACGACCGGGAGAACGAGGTGTTGGGGGCGAACCTGCTCAATCGAGAGGAACTGAATCTGCGCCCCGGACAGCGGCACCGCATCGCGCGTGAGCCGGCCCCGGAGGCCCGGTATCTGGGCGTGCTGGGGGCCTTCCGCAAGATTGATGACGCCCAGTGGAAGGCGGTCTATCCTTTAACCGCGGACGTGCTCAATCGGGTCGAGATCCAGCTCGGTTCGAACGCCGTCTCCATTCGCTAGGAACGGCTCAAAAACGCTTTGCGTCCTTTGCGCCTTTGCGGTTGAAACAGCCTATATTCACGTTGTTTTCGAATCGTTCTAATCGCCCCGGTCGCGGAGGCCGTCCATGTCCTGGAATAACAAGGTGCTGTGGTCGGAGGGGGTGTTCCTGCAGCCCCATCATTTCCAGCAGCACGACCGCTACCTGGAGCATCTGATCGGCGCCTCGTCCCGCGTCGCCACCCCTTACCCCTGGGGGGTGGAGCAATTGACGCTCGATACCGATCTGTTGGCCCTGGGCAAGGTCGCCCTGGTGGAGGCCAAGGGTCTGTTGCCCGATGGCACCCCTTTCGATCTGCCGGGGAACGATCCCCCACCGCCGGCCCTGGAGCTCGACGAGACGGTCAAGGACCAGATTGTCTATCTGACCCTGCCTCTGCGCCAGTCGGGGTTGGTCGAGGCCGGGGACGCGACCGCGACCGAGGCTACCCTGCGTTACCGCAGCCGCACCCAGGAGGTGCGCGATAGTCATACCGGCCAACAACAGACGGAGGCCCCGATCGAGGTCGGCGGCCTGGCCCTGCGCCTTCTGCTGGAGCGGGACGACCGCAACGGCCTTGCCCACACGGGGCTGGCGCGGATTCTGGAGTGTCGGGCGGACAAGCAGATCCTGCTGGACGATGCCTATATCCCGCCCTGCGTGGACGCCAAGGCGAGCTCCCGGCTTGCCGGGTTCGTCGGCGAGCTGCTGGGGCTCTTGCACCACCGCGGGGAGGCCTTGGCCGCGCGGGTCAGCGGCTCGGGCCGCGGCGGGGTCGCCGAGTGGGCGGATTTCCTTTTGCTGCAAGTCATCAACCGGCTCGAACCCCTGGCCGCGCACCTGGATGAGATGGCGGCTTTGCACCCGGAGCTCCTCTATCGCCTGTTGTTGCCCATGGCCGGGGAGCTCGCCACCTTCACCACCCGCAACAAGCGCCCGCCCGAGTTTCCGACCTATCGCCATGCCGATCTGGCCGGGACCTTCACGCCGGTCATGATCGCCTTGCGGGAGGCCCTGAGCAGCGTTCTGGAGGAACGCGCCATCGCCATCCCGATCCAGGAGCGCCGATTCGGTTTCCGCGTCGCGCCCTTGAGCGACCGTACCCTGCTTGCCGACGCCGGCTTCATTCTGGCCGCCCACGCCAAGGTCAACAGCGAGGTCTTGCGCAACCGTTTTCCGGCCCAGGTAAAGGTCGGACCGGTGGAGAAGATCCAGGAGCTGGTCAAGCTCGCTTTGCCCGGAATCGCCTTGCGTCCCCTGCCGGTGGCGCCGCGCCAGATTCCCTTCCATTCCGGGTTCGTCTATTTCGAGCTCGACCGCAACAGCGAGCTGTGGGAGCAACTGGAGCACTCGGGCGGATTCTCCCTGCACATCGGCGGCGAGTTTCCGGACCTGGAGCTGGAATTCTGGGCTATCCGGGAGTAGGCGAACATGTCCCGCGACGATCCTTTTTCCACCACGGGCGACAATGACCGCACCCTGATCCGGCCCATGCCGGGCGGGCGCCGGGCCGCCGGGGCCTCGGCGCCACCACCACCGCCGCCGCCCAGGGCGCGCGCGGCGGTCGATCCGGCCCCGAGCGGCGCCCCGCCCACCGGGACCGGCCTCAATCCCCTGGTGCGGTGCGCCTCGCCCCTGCTGGTCGCCGCCGGTCAGCTGCGCAACAGCACTACCCACCCGGATCCCCAGGGACTACGCAACCGGCTGGTGGGCGAGGTACGCACCTTCGAGGATTGCGCGCGGGCGAAGGGGCTTCCCGACAACAGTGTCCTGACCGCCCGCTATGTGCTCTGCTCTCTGCTCGACGAGGCGGTGCTGGGGACCCCCTGGGGCAGCCAGAGCGTGTGGGCCGAGCAGGGCCTTCTGATCGGCTTCCACAAGGAGGCCTGGGGCGGCGAGAAGTTCTTTCTGGCCCTCGAACAGCTGCTTGCTTTCCCCAGCGGCAATCTGCATCTGCTGGAGCTCCTGTATCTGTGCCTGGCCCTCGGCTTCAAGGGACGCTACGCCCGTGAGGGCGGCCGCGATCAGCTGGAGACAGTCCGCGAACGCCTCTATCAGACCATCCGCGCCCAGCACGGCGACCTCGAGCGGGAGCTCTCCCCCAACTGGCGGGGCATCGTCGAGCAGCGCGACCCCCTGATCCGCACCCTGCCCCTCTGGGTGTTGTCGGCCCTGGCCGGGCTGCTTCTGCTCGCCCTGTTCATGGGCTTCGACTATGCGCTGCACAGCGACTCGGATCCGGTCTTTCTGGCCCTCAACAAGCTGGATGTGAAAACCGTCGAGGTCCCCCGCACGCCGGTCGCGGTCCCCAAGCGCGAACCCCCGCCGCCGGCCGGCCCACCGCCGCTTTCGCTGCGCATCCTGCTGGCGGACGAGATCGCCGCCGGGCGGCTGGAGGTCATCGAGGGACCGCGGGGACGCACCGAAACCGTCGTGATCCAGGGGGACAATCTCTTTCGCTCGGGTCGGGCCTCGATCAACAAGAGGTTCCGGCCCCTGCTGAAGATCATCGGCGGGGCCTTGCGGCAACTACCGGGCAGGGTATTGGTCACGGGCCATACCGACAGCGTGCCCATCCGAACCCTGAAGTTCCCGAGCAATCAAGTCCTGTCCCAGGCGCGCGCCCGGAATGTCGCCGGGCGGTTGGGGAAGATCACGGGCCAGCCCGACCGGTTCACCGCCAAGGGGTTGGCGAATAGCCGGCCACGGGTGCCGGAGAAGCCCACCCACGCCCGCAACCGGCGGGTGGAGATCCGCCTGCGACACCCGGCCCGCGCCGATTAGAAACGGTTCAAAAACAAGTTGGGCATCTTTGTTTTAACCGCAAAGGCGCAAAGGACGCAAAGGAAAATAAGGCTTGGGTCGAGTACCCTGTTGCACCTGATTTTACGTTCTCAGCGAGGCGAGAAGCGGTCAGATGCGAGGCGCGCGAGTGCCGGAATAGCCAGTCCTGTTTCAAGCTTGCGCAACGATGCAGATGGTCGTTGCTCGCCGCGTCCGAAGGGAGCCCCCTGAAACGCGCCAAGATTGCATGCGGCAGAGGGGTTCCGGTTACTCGAACGAAGAGAGTAAAAAAACGATCATGAAATTCTCGGTAACAATAGACAAGGATGAAGATGGCGTATGGATTGTGGAATGTCCGGTAATACCTGGCTGCGTAAGCCAAGGTGCAACAAAAGATGAAGCATTGGCAAACATCAAAGAAGCTATTCAGCTATGCTTGGAGGTGCGTGCGGAAAAAGGAATGCCTCTGACCATTGAGACGAGGCAAATCGAGGTGGCTGCCTGATGCCTCCTTTACCGAAATTGAGTGGAAGAAAAGTAGTTCGTGTGTTTGAAAGATTTGGATGGAGCATCGCTCGCCAGAAAGGAAGCCACATTATCTTGGTGAAAGAAAACCATATTGCTACGTTATCTGTCCCGGATCACAAAGAAGTAGCAAAAGGAACTCTTCTGGATAAAGGCACGAATCCCGAAGAATTGTTCAACTCGAATATGTATACCCGGCCATGAAAAAAATGTTCCGGTTCTTGGGCAAACCCTGGCTCCTCGGCCTGCTGGGCGTGCTGGCCCTGGCACTGCTGATCTGGTTCCTGGGGCCCCTGTTCGGATTCGCCGGCGCCTATCCGCTCGAAGATGCGGGGCCGAGGTGGTTTCTCATCGGCTGCGCGTTCGGCATCTGGGCCCTGGTCCAGGTCTGGAAGGCCATCGCCGTCCAGCGGCGCAACCGCGAGCTGATGGACCAGATGGCGGAGACCCCCGAGCCGGAGCCGGACGCCGCCGAGGTGGCCTCTACCGAGGAGATCGAGACCCTGCGCGGGCGCTTCACCGAGGCCCTGGCGGTACTGAAGAAGTCGGACACCAAAGGGCGGCTCGGCGGCGCTTACGTCTATCAATTGCCCTGGTATCTCATCATCGGCCCGCCGGGATGCGGCAAGACCACGGCCCTGGTCAACTCCGGGTTACGCTTTCCGCTCGCGGATCGCTTCGGCCAGGACCCCATCCGCGGCGTCGGCGGCACCCGCAACTGCGACTGGTGGTTCTCCGACGAGGCGGTGTTGTTGGATACCGCGGGCCGCTATACCACCCAGGATAGCTATGAGGCCGTGGACAGCTCCGCCTGGCTGGAGTTTCTCGCCCTGCTCAAGAAGTACCGCCCGCGGCGCCCCGTCAATGGGGTCCTGGTGGCGGTCAGTCTCGCCGACCTGATGCAGCAAACGGATACCGAGCGGGCCATCCAGGCCCGCGCCGTCAAGCAACGGGTTCAGGAGCTGCACCGGCATCTGGGGATTCGCTTTCCCATCTATGTGCTCTTTATGAAGAGCGATCTGGTCGCGGGCTTTATGGAGAGCTTCGGCGATCTGGGCAGGGAGGAACGCGAGCAGGTTTGGGGCATGACCTTTCATCTGGACGAACACGCCGGCACCGGGGATGGCATCGCGGAATTCTCCCGCGAGTTCGACCGGCTGGAAGGACGCCTCAACGAGCAGCTAACAGGCAGGCTGCAACAGGAGCGCGATCCCCAGAAACGGGCCCAGCTCTTCGCCTTTCCGCAGCAGTTCGCCGCGATCAAGGAGGCCGCGGAGCCTTTTCTGAGGAATGTCTTTCAACCCAGCCGCTACGAGGAGCACCCCCTGGTCCGCGGCGTCTACTTCACCAGCGGCACCCAGACCGGGGCGCCCATCGACCGCATCATGAGCGGGTTGGCGGTCAACCTGGGACTCGACCCGCAGGCGTCGCCTGCCTTCACCGGCAGCGGCAAGAGCTTCTTCCTCAACCGCCTGTTTCGCGATCTCGTTTTTCGCGAGGCCGGCCTTGCCGGGACCGACCTGCGCCTGGAGAAACACCGCCGCTGGGTGCAACGTGGCGCCTATGCCGCGGCCATCGGCATCACGGCCATCGCCGCCACGGCCTGGTTGACCAGCTACCTGCGCAACCAGAGCTACATCGGGGAGGTCGCCGCCCAAACCCAGGCCATCCAGTCCCGGATCGAGGCATTGCCGCCCCAGGAGCGACGGGAGCCCCTGCAATTTCTGCCCCTGCTCAATGCCCTGCGGGCGCTCCCCGGCGGCTACGGCGACGCCCCGGTCCCGCTGTCGGCGAGGTTCGGGCTGTCCCAGTACGGCAAGCTCGGCGAAGCAGCGCGGGACGGCTATCGTCGAACCCTGGAGAAGACCCTGCTGTCCGCCGTTACCCTGGGCCTGGAGGATCAGATCCGCTCGCTCCTGGGCGAGCCGGACAAACTCCACGAGGCCCTGCGCGTCTATCTGATGCTCTACGACGACGCGCACTATGACCCAAAGACCATACGGGCCTGGGCCAATGCCTATTGGCAACACAACTGGCCGCGGGAGATCCCCGAGGAACAGCGCGCGGACCTGGACCGCCACCTGGCGGCCCTCTTCGGGCAGGAGCCCCCCGCCTATCGCCCCCATGAGCTCGACCGGGGACTCGTCGCCCGGGCGCGCGAGGTCCTGAACCGCCCGGATCCCGCCGAGTACCTCTTCTCCCGCCTGCAAGAAACCGGGGTCGGCGACCGGTTTCCCGCTTTCATCGTCAGTCACGCCGCGGGGCGTTTCGCCGATCAGGTCCTCGAACGCAAGAGCGGCAAGGCCCTCACCACGGGCATCGACGCCCTCTACACCTATGACGCCTACCACCAGGGCTTCGAGCCCCAGGTCGTCAAGCTGATCGCCGAGCGGGAGAATGAACGCTGGGTCCTGGGTACCAGCGCCTCGCCGGCAAACGAGGCGAACCTGATGAAGGACGTCCGCCGACGCTATCTGCGGGAATACATCCACCAGTGGCGGGACCTGCTGGACGACCTCACCCTCACCGGCGGGCGTGATCCCCGGGAGACGGCGGCCATCCTGGAGCTCCTATCCGACAAACGCGAATCCCCCCTGCTCCTGCTGTTCCAGGCCATCGCCCGTGAAACCGATCTCGCACACAAAGAGGACGCGGGTCAGACGGCCGGTCGTATCGAGGCGGCCGTAGACTATGTGCAACAGCGGGCGGGCCGGATCGGCCGGCTGTGGGAAGACGCCGAAAGAATCGAATCGGCGGGGGGGCGCCGCCGCCCCGAACAACCCCCGGAACATCGGGTGAGCGCGGCCTTCTCGGACCTCCACAAGCTGGTCGATACCGAGGACGGAAACAAGGTCTCCGAGCTGGAGACCAGCCTGGACCAGCTCCACCCCCTGTACATCTACATGAACAATTACGCGGACCGGGTAGGCCGAGGACCCAAGCTGCTCGACTTCGTCAAACAGGACACCAAGGAGGCCGAGGCGGTCATGCGCAACGCCCGGAGCCTGCCGGCGCCCCTCGCCGACTGGCTGACCGACCTGGCCCAGGACAGCGCGAACATGGTCTCGGGGGATCTCCAGGCCGAGCTCAACCGGCTCTGGAAGGCGGATGTACTCCCGCTCTGCCGGCGGGCTACCCACGACCGTTACCCCTTCCGCCTCGCCAGCAAGGCGGAAATCCCCCTCAAGGACTTCGGGCAGCTGTTCGGCCCCAACGGGGGCCTGGACCGCTTCTTCAAGGAAAACTTCTCCTCCCTGGTAGATACCACCACCGACCCCTGGCGCTGGATCGGAGAAGACCAGGGGATCTCCGGGGAGGCCCTGGCCCAGTTCCAGCGCGCGGCAACCATCCGAGAGGCATTCTTCGGCGCCGCGGGATCCGACCTTGCGATCGAGTTCAAACTGGAAGCGGTCGACATGGACAGCCAAGCCAAACAGTTCATACTCGACCTGGAAGGACAGGTCATCACCTTCCGACACGAGCCGGGTCGCTCCTGGCGGCTCAAATGGCCGGTACCCGCGGGTACGGGGCGCGTTCGCCTCTCCTTCCTGGACCTCACCGACCAGGAATACAGCGTCACCGAATACGGCTCCTGGGCCTGGTTTCGCCTGCTCGACCGCGCTACGCTCAAAAAAATCGACGATGAGCTCTATCGCGTCACCTTCCGCACCGGCGACCTGCGAGTGACCTTCGACCTGGATGCGCTCAGCGTGCGCAACCCCTTCGGGGTCACGGAGCTGCGCCGCTTCCGCTGCCCGACACGCCTGTAAATCGTTCAGATCACCTGAGCGATATTCGTAAAGGTGAGGACTACCTGGTTGGTGAACGAATCTACGGCATACATCCGGATACCGGTACCGTTTTTGGCCCCGCTGAGTGATGCCGGTTTGCAATGAAACCCAACATCTTTGTCGACTCCATCAGTCCACGTAGGGTGGATAAGCTTGCGCCATCCACCATTTTTCCAAGGTCCCCTTAAGAAACTTCAGAGCTCAACCAACTCGGAGCTGGACATGCGTGTTGCCGACAAATACCTCAATCCCTTCACAGATTTCGGTTTCAAGAAACTCTTCGGCATCGCACCGAACAAAGACCTGTTGATCGACTTTCTTAACGAGCTGCTGCGCAGAGATGAAGGAGAAATCAAAGACATCACCTACCTTTCCCCCGAACAACTCGGGAGAACCAGTGGCGACAGGAAAGCCATTTTCGACATCTACTGTGAGAACGAGCAGGGGGAAAAATTCATCGTCGAAATGCAAAAGGCCAAGCAAAACTACTTCAAAGATAGAAGCCTCTACTACTCGACCTTTCCGATTCAGAGCCAGGCCCAAAAGGGCGGCTGGGATTTCGAACTGAAATCGGTGTACACCGTTGGCATCCTGGACTTCGTCTTTGACGAAGACCAAGGCAGCGACCAAGTCTTCCATCATGAAGTACAACTCTTCGACAAAAGCATACAAAAGGTCTTCTATGACAAATTGACCTATATTTATCTCGAAATGCCCAAATTCACCAAAACGGTCGACCAACTGGAAACCCACTTCGACAGCTGGCTTTACGTACTGAAGAATCTCGAACATCTGACGGAAAGACCCGCGAAGTTACAGGAAAGGGTCTTCAAAAAACTCTTTGAACAAGCGGAGATCGCAAACTTCGACGAAGCAGAATACAGTGAATATGAAGAGAGCTTGAAGAACTATCGTGATCTGAAGAATTCAATCGACACCGCAAGAGAAGAAGGTGAAGAAAAGGGCAGAAAAGAGGAAAAAATCACGATCGCTGGGAAAATGAAGCGACAAAATATACCCTCGGAGATCATTTCTCAGAGTACCGGCTTACCAAGAGAAGAAATCGAGAAATTATAACCTCGATTTGGAAATGAAACCTGGCGGAGATGCCGACCAGGGCATGTCGGGGCGAACAATCTTTTGTCCCATCAAAAGACCGGGCAGATACCGCTGAAAAGGCCCCATTCGGATAAACTGAGCGGATAACCGGATGTTGATAAAAAGCATCAAGCTGGAAAACCTCCTCTCCTTCGGGCCGGAGACCGAAGCATTGGAGATGGGGCCGCTGAATGTCCTGATCGGTCCCAACGGCTCCGGCAAATCCAATCTCATCGAGGCGATTGGCCTGCTACAGGCCGCTCCCAAAGATCTCACGGCACCGATTCGGGAGGGGGGCGGCATTCACGACTGGATCTGGCGGGGCGAACCCGAAGCGATGTCCGCCTACATCGAGCTGGTCCTGGAGAGTCCAGGAGGTCCTCAGGCACTGACATACCGTCTGGGTTTCGCGGAAAAGGGCCAACGCTTCGAGTTGACCGACGAGGCCATCGAGCTCGCTCAGCCCGATGCCGATCACGATCGACCGTACCGATTCTTCGCGCAAAACAATGGTCAAGCGGTCCTGAAAGGCAAGGACGGAATCCCTCGTGAGTTACAGTCAGAGGAAATCAATCCGGAGCACTCCATCCTCGCACAGATCAAAGACCCGGACCGTTACCCGGAGCTGACCTATCTGGGCGCGATCTTTAGCCGCATGCGGCTCTACCGCGAGTGGTGCTTCGGACATTACACCTCGCCACGACGGCCGCAGAAGGCCGATCTGCCCAATGATTTTCTGGATGAGAACGGTAAGAACCTGGGGTTGATCCTGAATCGGTTACAGCGGGAGCCCAAGGCTAAAAGCCGCATCCTCGAGGTCTTGCGCGAGCTCTACGAGGGTGTCAGCGATTTTGGCGTGATGATCGAGGGTGGAACCGTCCAGGTGTTCCTCCAGGAAGGCAATATTTCCGTGCCGGCCACGCGGCTATCGGACGGCACCCTGCGCTATCTATGCCTGCTGGCAATCCTCTGCCATCCGACCCCGCCACCCCTGGTTTGCATCGAGGAGCCGGAGTTGGGCCTGCACCCGGATATTCTGCCGACCCTCGGCGATCTGCTGCGGGAGGCCTCGGAACGGTGCCAACTCGTCGTCACGACCCACTCGGACGTACTGGTGGATACCTTGACCGATACGCCGGACAGCGTGGTGGTCTGCGAGAAGCACGCCGGCCGTACCGAAATGCGTCGCCTGGACAAGACGGACCTTGCCGATTGGTTGCGGCGCTACAGCCTCGGGGAGTTGTGGAGCAAGGGCGAGCTGGGAGGCAACCGCTGGTGAACCTGAAACTCTATGTGGAAGGAGGCGGAGACACACGTTACCTGAAGAACCTGTGTCGCAAGGGATTCAGTGAGTTCCTGCGGAAAGCGGGATTGGAAGGCCGGCTGCCGCGTATCATCGCCAGCGGCAGCCGGCAACGAGCCTTCGATGATTTCCGTACGGCGCTCAGAAAGGTCCAGGCCGGGGAGTTCATCGTGCTGCTGGTCGATAGCGAAGCGGCCGTTCCGCCAGGGACCGGACCCTGGGAGTATCTCGACAAACACGATGGCTGGGCGCGACCGGCAACAGCCACCGACGACAATGCCCAACTGATGGTACAGTGCATGGAGGCGTGGTTCCTGGCCGACCAAGACGGTCTGGCGGCGTTCTTCGGCGACGGATTCAACCGCAACAGCCTCCCGGCCCGCGCCGATGTGAAAACATTGCCAAGGACGAACTGCTCGACGCGCTCAAGCAGGCAACCCGCCACTGCCGAAAAGGAAAATACAGCAAAGGCGGGCACGCCTTTAAAATCCTCGAGCAAATCGATCCCGGCAAGGTAATGGTCGCCTCACCCTATGCCAAGCGCCTTGTCGAGACCTTGCGGCGACAGACGAAAGGTTGATATCCAGTCCAGATTCTATCGCAAATACTCGGTGGTCCCGATGACCCAGCCATCTCACCCGCCGCAACCCGGCATCTACGGCAAGCTGCCGAGCAACGGCGACTTCGTATCCCGCCGCTTGCCCTCCGTCTTCGTGGAGCCCTGGGATCAGTGGCTGCAGGAGGCCATTGCGAGCAGCCGGGACCAGCTGGGCGAGCATTGGCTCGACACCTACCTCACCAGCCCCGTCTGGCGCTTCACCCTCGCGCCAGGCGTGGCCGGACAATCCGCCTGGGCCGGCCTGCTCATGCCGAGCGTGGACCGGGTCGGGCGCTACTTTCCGCTGACCCTCGCCTGCCCCCTGCCCGCCGCCGCCAACCCACTCGGCATTCCGACGCACGCCGCACCCTGGTACGACGTGGCGGAAGGCCTTCTCCTCACCTGTCTGGAGCAGGAGGACCTCCCGCTTGCGACCTTCGACCAGCAGGTCGTGGCGCTCGGGCCACCGCCGAATCCACCCCCATCGACTGCCCCGGATCCGGGACAATCGACCGCCCGGCGCATGCCGCTGCCCGCCGACTTCACCACCTTCTGTCATGGCCTGTTGCACCAGACCTTGGGGGAGCTCTTCTTTGCCTACAGCCTCTGGTGGTCGCACGGCTCGGATCGGGTCGAGCCCTCGGTCCTGCTCTGCCAGGGCCTGCCGCCGAGTGCCGGATTCGCGGGTATGCTGGCGGGCGACTGGGACCGATGGGGCTGGGAGCAGACCCGGACCGGGCCGACCGGGGACATGCCCCAAGGGCCGCAGGCATCATGAGCCGCGCGCAGGTGCCGCTACGGGGCATCTCGGCGGGCGCCACCCACCAGGGCAACGTGCGGCAGATCAACGAAGACGCCTATCTGGACCGGCCGGACATCGGATTATGGGCGGTAGCGGACGGGATGGGCGGCCATGACGCCGGCGATCTCGCGAGCCGTCTGGTGGTGCACGCCCTGGAGACGGCGCCGCAACACAAATTCCTGGGACGGGCGGTGGCGAGTCTGCGCGCCTGTCTCGGCGCCGCCAATCGGCGTCTTCACGCCGAGGCCCAAAGCCGCGGCGTATCCCTCATCGGCAGCACCCTGGTCGCCCTGTTGGCGCGGCAGGGACATTGCGTCTCCCTGTGGGTAGGCGACAGCCGGATCTATCGTCTGCGCAACGGAATCCTGCACCGCATCTCCCACGACCACAGCCATGTGCAAACGCTCGTCGATCAGGGTCTGCTCGCCTCCGACGCGGCGGAAGAACATCCCGCGGCCAATGTCGTCACCCGCGCCATGGGTACCGAGGAGATACCGGAAATCGACGCCCGCATCTGCGAGATCAAGAACGGAGACCGCTTCCTCCTGTGCACCGACGGACTCACCAAGGAGCTTCCCGAAGACGATTGCGCCGAGCTCCTGACTCGGATGACGGTAAAGGCCGCCCCCCAGGCCCTGATCGACGAAACCCGCAAACGGGGCGCGCGCGACAACGTAACCGCCGTCGTCGTCGACTTCCTGCCGTCGGAAACCACTCCTTAGAAACGTCCAGGGACCCCCTTGCGGATGAAGGTTTGATGAAAACCAACCCTCCGTTGCAAAAGGAGCCATCGGTAGTGTTGTAATTTTGTTGTCCCTGGGTATATACGCCAAATCCCGGAAACAACAAAGTTAGAACACTACCGAGCCGTCCAAATAGAGGCGGTCTCTCAGTTCCGATCCATAATGAAGCCTTTTCACTTCGTATCATGTCCCATCCGCCTTTGATCCTGGCCTCCGGGTCCCCTTTCCGCCGCGCTTTACTGGAGAGGTTGGGAATCCCTTTCACGACGGTAACGCCGGACGTGGACGAGACCCGACGACCGGGGGAATCCCCGCAGGGGCTTGTGGTGCGGCTGGCGGAGGCCAAGGCCGGGGCGGTGGCCGAGAACCATCCGGATGCCCTCGTCATCGGCTCGGATCAGGTGGCCTACCTGGACGGTGCGGTGATCGGCAAGCCGGGTGACCGCGAACGGGCCATCGCGCAGCTCACGCGCGCGTCCGCGCGGGAGGTCGTCTTCTACACGGGCCTGTGCCTGCTCGATATGGCGAATGGCCGCGCACAAACCTGTTGCGAACCCTTTCGGGTCCATTTCCGGCCACTGTCACGGGCGCAAATCGAGGGCTATATCGACCGCGAGCGGCCCTTCGACTGTGCCGGCAGCTTCAAGTCCGAGGGTCTCGGCATCACGCTGTTCGAGCGTCTCGAGGGTAACGACCCGAACGCCCTCATCGGTCTGCCCCTGATCCGGTTGGTTGCCATGCTGGAATCGGCGGGGATCGATCCCCTGGGACCCGACCTGTAGGGGCGCCCCTTGCGGGCGCCCCATAACAATGTTGGGCGCCGCTGTCCAAAGATGCGGTTCGCTGCCTGCCCGCCCTGCGGCCTTGCCGCGATGCCCGTCTGCGCCGGGGAGTTTTCAGCGGGCGAGGGGGTAGCCGTCGGCCCCGGTCAGGCGCAGCAGGGAGGCGGCGAACGCGGCGCCGAGGCGGTCCGCCAGGTGTTCGAGCAGGTCCTTCTCGGTGCTGTATTCGACGATCTTCTCCGCCCCGATCAGCTCGCGCGCCACGGAGCTGGCGCTGCCCAGCCCGTCCGCCAGGCCGAGGGCCACGCTCTCCTCGCCGCTCCAGAAGAGCCCGCTGAAGAGCTCGTCGCCGCCCTTGAGGCGTTCGCCTCTCCCGGCGCGGACGACCTCGATGAACTGCCGGTGCAGCTGGTCGAGGACGCCCTGGAGGTAGCGGCGCTGTTCCGCTGGCAGGGGCGAGAAGGGGTCCAGAATGCCCTTGTTTTGTCCCGCCGTCAGCAGCCGGCGCTCGATGCCCAGCTCCTGGAGGGCCTCGACGAAGCCGAAGGCGTCGATGCGCACGCCGATGGAGCCGATCAGGCTCGCCTTGTCCACGTAGATGGCGTCGGCGGCAACGGCAATATAGTAGCCGCCGGAGGCGCACAGATCCGCCGCGACCGCGTAGACCGGGATGTCCGGGTGCTGTTTGCGCAGCCGCCGGATTTCGTCGTTGATGTAGCCGGCCTGTACCGGGCTGCCGCCGGGGCTGTTGATGCGCAGAATGATGCCCTGGGTGTTCTCATCCTCATAGGCCCGGCGTAAGGCGGTCAGGACGCGATCCGCGCCGGCATTCGTCTGTGGGGCGACTAGGCCCTTCACCTCGATCAAGGCCGTATGGTCCTCGCCGGGGGAAACGTGTGTGACCAGGTCGTCGGGCCACAGCAACACCAATAGGACGATCAGGTAGGCGAAGGTCAGGAGCTTGAAAAAAACGCCCCAGCGGCGGCTTCGCCTCCGCTCCGCGAGCTGGTCCAGCACCACCCGGTTCACCAGGGCCTGCTCCCAGCCCTCGTCCCCCGGGGTGGGCATGGCCTTCCCCCGTTTCCAGAATCGCCAGCTCATATCACCTCCACTCGTTCGAGCCAGGATCGCAGCTCAGGGAGCGATCCCAAACAATCCAAGGGCCTTTGCGCGAGCAAGCGCTCCCGTTCATGGACCCCGTAGCCGACCGCCAAGGCGTCGGTGCCGGCACCGCGCGCCATCCGCATATCGTATTCGGTATCCCCGATCATCAGGGTCCGGGCGCCATCCACGCCGAGCTCGTCCATAATCTGCAACAACATTTCCGGGTGGGGTTTGGAGTGGCTCTCGTCGGCGCATCGGGTGGTGTGAAAACGGTCGGCCAGGCCGGTCTCGTCAAAGACCAGATCCAGGCCCCGACGACTCTTGCCGGTAGCCACGGCCAACAGAAAACCCCGTTCCAACAACCAGTCCAGCAGCTCCTGAGCGCCCGGGAACAGGGGCGAGGGAAGCCTGTTGGCGATACGGTAGTGGAATCGATAACGCTCGGCGATTCGACTCTTGTCCGCCGCGTCGGCCTCGGGCCAGATCTCGGCCGTGGCATCGGCGATGCCAAGTCCGATGACATTACGCGCGGCCTCCCGGCCGGGCGGTGGTTTCCCCAGGTCGGCGAAGGCCGCCTGTATACAGGCCACGATTTTGGCCTCCGAATCCATGAGGGTCCCGTCCCAGTCGAATACGATCAATCTGAAGCGCATCGCTCTCCTCTCATCTCAGCCTTTCGAGCAGGGACGCGAGCTCCGGGGGCAGGGGGGCCTCGATCGACAAGGGGCGATCCCGGTGACCCGGCTGGAAAACCAGGGCGGAGGCATGCAGAAACAAGCGGTCGAGCCCCAGACCCCGCAGGCGGCGATTCGCCGCGGCATCGCCGTACTTCTCGTCCCCGGCCACCGGCGCCGCCAGATGCGCCGCATGCACGCGAATCTGATGGGTGCGCCCGGTCAGCGGCTCCACCTCGGCCAGGGTGAAATCTCCCAGCCGGCGCACGGGCCGAAACCGGGTGCGTGCCGGCTTACCCGCCCGCGGATCGATGCGGACGATTCGCTCCCCACCGCGCGGAAGATTTTTGCGCAAGGGGACATCGACCACCCGCTCCCGATATTCCAGGCGCCCGGCGAGCAGGGCCGAATAACGCTTCTCCACCGCGCGCTCACGGAGGGAGCGATGCAGCTCGCGCAGGGTACTCCGCCGCTTACTGAGCAAGAGACAGCCCGAAGTCTCGCGGTCGAGACGATGCACCAGCTCCAACTCCGGAAGTTCGGGACGCAAAATGCGCATCGCCTCGATCAGGCCCCAGCGCAGACCGCTGCCGCCATGCACCGCGATTCCCGACGGCTTGTTCAGGGCGATGAGACGCTCATCCTCATAGAGCAGGGCCGACAGCAAATACTCCAGACGACTCCGCGCCGGATACGCGGGGGCATCCGGCAGTCCGCACCGCAGGGGAGGAATACGCACCAGATCGCCGTTGCGCAGGCGATAGCCCGGCTTCACCCGGCCCTTGTTCACCCGCACCTCCCCCCGCCGCAGAACCCGGTACAGGTGACTGCGGGGCACCCCCTTGGCGCGGGCCAGCAGAAAATTATCGATGCGCTGCCCCTCCTGTCCATCGCCGATGCGAACAAACTCCACGGCACTGCTTACGGACATCGGCATCATTTCGGTTCGGGTCGGCTCACGGCCAAGGCGGCCTCGGGTTCCTGCCGGCACCAGGAGACAGATGCTCCCGTCTCAATCCGCCCACAGCAGAGAGAGATCGAATACGATGGCGTCGAATGGCGGGAGCGAAACCCGATTCCGGTCATGCAACGTAGTGAGCAAGCGCCACTTCCCCTCGGGGTAGTGGGTAAATCCTGCGTGATGTTCAACGTTTGTTCTCACACAAAGCCACAAAGACACAAAGAATTCTTCCCT
>JAIZWN010000100.1 GCA_020443945.1 Candidatus Thiosymbion ectosymbiont of Robbea hypermnestra
GGGATTGGCCCGATCACCCGTTGCAGCTGGCGCAGTACCAACGCCAGTTGACCGGCTTCCCGACCCTCTTTCCGACCCTCCTTCCGACCGGCTTCCCGACCCTCCTTCCGACCGGCTTCCCGACCCTCCTTCCGACCGGCTTCCCGACCCTCCTTCCGGCCCGCTTCCCGGCTCTCTTCCTGCACGGCATCCAGGTTCGCGTAGCCACGCCGTTGCAGCAGATTGCGCAGGGCAGCCTCCCGGGCCGCGTCGGGGTCGTACAGGGCCTCCACCAGCACCGGATTGCTGAGAATCCCCGGGGCCTGAAGCTGTTCGCCGGGATACGCCAGCCGGCGAGGGGCCTGGGGCTCGTACACCTCGACCCGGCGCGGCCCGGTCAGGCGCACGACCCAGACATGGCGCGTCCCCGCCCCCAGCAGGGTGTGAATCTTTTGTTGCAGGTTCTGCTCGTCCTGACCGGTATCGGCATACTCGACCGCCAACGGCGGTGCTCCGGGGACCCACCCCGGCGTGTCCGGGACATTCCCTACGGCGATGTCGGGGGCGCGCAGGTTTTTCTCGTCCGGCGTAAAACCGGGATCGAAGCCGGCCGTTTCCACGGACGGGTCGGTCTTCATCGTCAACCCCCCGTTCAGGCTTGCGTTGGCGTGCCGCCCGCCGCTGGGCAGACACTCGATGGGGTGACCGTCGTCGAGCTCGTAGGGGTCGCCGCAACGCAGCTGCTCCGCGCGGAAGGGACCCTCGGTGTGGTACTGTTGTTTACCTAGCATTTGGATTGCGCTCCTAGTGTCCCGTTTTACCTTATTTTACAAGTTCACAACCGCTGCCGGGCTTGGCGGTTTCCATTGATGCGGTTCGCTTCGCTCACCACATCCTACGGGAGTTACCTGCAATCTAAAGGGAAACGGGGTACTGGACTTAAGGATATTTTTATCATTATAAGGCGGCTGTGCGTTTTGTGTTCAGACGAATTGTTTCTTTTCGGCCTTACCAATCAGATGCCTGGAGTGATCCAAATGAGCGACTACCAAACCATTATCGAAGAGGCCTTCGACAAGCGATCCGAGCTCTCGCCGCGCAAGGTGGAGAGGGAACTGTACGATGCGGTCTTTGCTACCCTCGATCTCCTGGATAAGGGCGAGCAGCGCGTCGCCGAGAAGCGCGACGGCGAGTGGGTCGTCAACGACTGGCTGAAGAAGGCGGTGCTGCTTTCGTTTCGCACCCGGGATAACCGGCTCATCACGGGCGGCTTCACCGACTATTATGACAAGGTAGCCCCCAAGTACGCCGACCTCGACCCCGACGACTTCCCTCGCGGCGGCGTACGTATTGTACCGCCGGCCGCCGCCCGCCATGGCGCCTACGTAGCCCCCGGCTGCGTGCTCATGCCCTCCTACGTGAATATCGGCGCCTATGTGGACGCGGGCACCATGGTGGATACCTGGGCCACGGTCGGTTCCTGCGCCCAGATCGGCAAGAACGTGCATTTGTCCGGCGGCGTCGGGATCGGCGGCGTGCTCGAACCGGTCCAGGCGACACCGACGATCATCGAGGACAACTGCTTCATCGGCGCCCGCTCGGAGATCGTGGAGGGGGTCATCGTCGAGGAGGGCGCCGTCATCTCGATGGGCGTCTACATCGGCAAAAGCACCAAGATCTACCACCGGGAGACTGGCGAGACCGGCTTCGGCCGGGTCCCACGCGGCGCCGTGGTGGTGCCCGGAAACCTGCCGGCCGAGGATGGCAGCCACAGCCTCTACTGCGCCGTTATCATCAAACAGGTCGATGAACAAACCCGCAGCAAGGTCGGGATCAACGAGCTGCTGAGAGACTGATGTCCACTACCCTCGAGCTCGCTATCGAGTTGATGCGTCGCCCCTCGGTAACACCCGAGGATGCGGGCTGTCAGGCCCTCCTGGGCGAGCGACTCGCGGCCCTGGGGTTTGAGATCGAGCCCCTGCCTTGCGGTGAGGTGACGAACCTCTGGGCCCGCCGAGGTACGGCGCGGCCCCTCTTCTGCTTCGCTGGCCATACGGACGTGGTGCCGCCCGGACCCTTGGCGCAATGGACATCGCCCCCGTTCGAGCCCACGATCCGTAACGGCCAGCTCTATGGTCGCGGCGCATGCGACATGAAGGGGGCCCTGGCGGCCATGATTACCGCCACCGAGGATTTCCTCGCCGCCCACCCGCATCCCGCCGGCTCCATCGCCTTCCTCATCACCAGTGATGAAGAAGGTCTGGCCCGGGACGGCACCGTCAAGGTCGTGGAACGGCTCGAATCGCGGGGAGAAAAGATCGACTACTGCCTGGTGGGAGAGCCGTCCAGCAACGAACGGTTGGGAGACCTGGTCAAAAACGGGAGACGCGGCAGCCTCAATGGTCGGCTGACCGTGCACGGCGAACAGGGGCACGTCGCCTATCCCCAACGGGCCAAGAACCCCTTGCACCTGTTCGCCCCGGTGCTCGCCGAGCTGGTCACCGAGGTTTGGGACCAAGGCAACGCCTTCTTTCCGCCGACCAGCCTCCAGATCACGAAGCTCGACATGGACGCGGGCGCGGAGAACGTTATTCCCGGCAAACTCGAGGCCCAGTTCAACCTGCGGTTTTCCACCGAGCTCGAGGCGGACACTATCCGGCACCGGGTCGAGACCATCCTCGACCGTGGGGGCCTTGACTACGACCTCGCCTGGCGCCTCTCCGGCAACCCCTTTCTGACGTCCGAGGGGACCCTGCTGGACGCGACGCAGGCCGCCATCGCCGAAATCCTGGGAATAGACGCCCGATTCTCGACCGCGGGCGGGACCTCGGATGGCCGTTTCATCGCACCGACCGGGGCCCAGGTGGTGGAGATCGGCCCGGTCAACGCCACCATCCACCAGATCGACGAGTGCGTCGGCGTCCGTGAGCTGGCGCAGCTTGCCGACATCTACACCCGCATTCTGGAGAAGCTGCTCGCGGAGCCTTAGCTCCCCATGAGTCACTGGGTGTTTTGGGTGTCAGGAAGAATGACCTCATTTTTTTACCATACTTATTTCTCTGGACTGGCGTTGATAATTTAAGGGCCTGCCTTCCTCCGCCGGCTCTGGGACTGATTCTGCCCGGGTCGCGTCTTGGGGGCCTCCCCGTCCGAGACGGCCAGGATCAGGCCCAGGCCGATACAGGCGGTCAGCAGACTACTGCCTCCCTGGCTGATAAAGGGGAGCGTGATGCCGGTCAGGGGGATGAACTTGGTGACGCCGCCGATGTTGAGAAAGGTCTGGGTCGCGATAACCGTCGTCAGCCCGAGGCCCAGCAGCATCCCGAACGAAGACTTGGCGCGACCGGCAATCCGCAACCCGCGGGCAAACAGAATCAGGTAGAACAGGACCACCGCCACGCAGCCCAGAAAGCCGAGCTCCTCGCCGATCACCGCATAGATGAAGTCCGATTCCGCAATCGGAATATACTCCGGGTTGCCGCGCCCGAAACCCTCCCCCCACAGGCCGCCGGAATACATCCCGGAGAGGCCCTGCAAAATCTGCCAGCCGTCGCCGGTGGGGTCCTCGAAGGGCGCCTGCCAGGCCTGGATCCGATGATGTCCGTGGGAGAAAAGCCGGAGCATCCCATAGCCCGCGCCCGTCGCGATGAGAAGGCCGTAGATCAGATAGCCCCAGCGCCCGGTAGCAACGACCAGCATCACCAGAAAGGCGACACCGAGGGTAACGAACATCCCCAGGTCCCGCTGGAGAAACAGCATCCCCGCCAGCAGCGCCCAGAACCCCAGCAGGGGCAGCAGGGCCTTGAATGGCGGCAGCAGGCGGCTCCAGGCGCCCAGGGGCTTGGCATCCCGGTCCAGCAGGCCGGCCAGGAACAAGACCACCGTCACCTTGAGCAGCTCGGTAGGGGTAATGAGACCCGCGGCATACACCCCGCCGCGGAACCTCTGTCCCGTGAGCAGCACAACCGCCACCAGGAGCAACGAGAGCCAGGCCCAAAGCCAAGGCCGCCAAGTCAACCACCGATAACGTCCCCGCATCCCGGCGATACAGACCGCCAGCATGACCAGGACCCCGCCGGGCAGAAGCAGGCGCGTAATCGCCCAGGGCCCGGCGCCGGCAAAGGCGCCCATCCGATACTGGGCGAGCAGCCCGATCCCGGACAAAAGGGCAAAGGCCACCGGCAACATCTGATCGCCGCGGAATCGGGACAACACCAGGGTCGAATGGATCGCCGCCAGACCCGCGGCATAGATGAGCAAAGGCAGGAGATCCAGGCGATCGAGCCGTTGGCCCGCCGCCAGACCCGCGCCCAGCACCATCAGAAAACCCAGCGCGACCAGGAGCAGGCAACCGACCAGCAGCTGCCGCTCCGGTCGCCGCCGATCCCATAGACCAGCGCCACCGCCGGAAGCCGCCGTCACCGTCTTAGCACCATTCGGGTTCCGACACTCAGGGGGCTTCTAGTACCCCATTTCATTCTATTCTACATGTTCGTAGGGGACGCCCTCTGTGGCGTTCCGAATGGCCTATTGTGATTGTGCCTCCCAAGGGTTGATAACCTTGATGCCGGCGGCCTGGAACGGAGCGACATCACGTGTGGCGACGGTGAAGCCGCGAGCGACCGCGATGGCGGCGATATAGCCGTCTGGCGTGGGGAACCCTTTGCCGGCGGTCCTGGCCGTCACGGCCAGCTCGGCATAGCGCCGGGCCGCGTCTATATCGAACGTCAGGATGCGCTTCCCGAACAGCTCTAATAAACCATCTAGTACCCCATGTCACCTTATTTTACATCCTCAGCGCGGCGAGAAGCGGCCAGATGCGAGGCGCGTGAGCGCAGGAATAGCCGGTCCTATTTCAAGCTCGCGCAAC
>JAIZWN010000101.1 GCA_020443945.1 Candidatus Thiosymbion ectosymbiont of Robbea hypermnestra
GGGATTGGCCCGATCACCCGTTGCAGCTGGCGCAGTACCAACGCCAGTTGACCGGCTTCCCGACCCTCTTTCCGACCTGCCTCCCGGCTCTCTTCCTGCACGGCATCCAGGTTCGCGTAGCCGCGCCGTTGCAGCAGATTGCGCAGAGCGGCCTCCCGGGCCGCGTCGGGGTCGTACAGGGCCTCCACCGGCACCGGATTGCGCAGGATTCCCGGGGCCTGAAGCTGTTCGCCGGGATACGCCAGCCGGCGGGGGGCCTGGGGCTCGTACACCTCGACCCGGCGCAGTCCGGTGAGGCGCACGACCCAGACGTAGCGCGTCCCCGCCTCCAGCAGGGTGCTGATCTTTCGTTGCAAATCCCGCTCGTTCTGACCGGTGTCGGCATACTCGACCGCCAGTGGTGGTGCTCCGGGCACCCAACCCGGCGTGTCCGGGACATTTCCCACGGCGATGTCGGGGGCGCGCAGGTTTTGCTCGTCCGGCGTGAAGCCGGCATCGAAGCCGGTCGATTCCACGTCCGGATCGGTATCGAGCGTCAAGCCCCCATTCACATTCGCATGGGCGTGCCGCCCGCCGCTGGGCAGACACTCGATGGGGTGGCCGTCGTCGAGCTCGTAGGGATCGCCGCAACGCAGCTGCTCCGCGCGAAAAGGGCCCTCGGTATGATACTGCTGTTTGCCTGCCATCAGATGTGTCACCTCCCGAGTCGGAACGTCGAACATCACACAAAGACACCAAGCCACAAAGAATTCTGCCGTGGTCTCGGACGGCTCTTGGCGTTGCCAGCGCCACCGCACCGTCATTCCGGGTGGGACCCCGGAATCCAGAATCGTAGGGTGCGGTGAGCGTGGTAGGTCTTGCAGGACGGCGCCAGGGAGTGGACGCGAACCGCACCGAGAAATG
>JAIZWN010000102.1 GCA_020443945.1 Candidatus Thiosymbion ectosymbiont of Robbea hypermnestra
GGTCGGAAAGAGGGTCGGGAAGCCGGTCAACTGGCGTTGGTACTGCGCCAGCTGCAACGGGTGATCGGGCCAATCCCGGAAGAAGAGAGCCAGCGGATTCGCCGGCTCGACGGCGACGGCCTGGCCGCGCTGGCAGAGGCCCTGCTGGACTTCCGCGCCAAAAGCGACCTGACCGCCTGGCTGGAGCGCCGCATCCAGCGTCCAGTTTCAGTTTAGTCTTCCTGTAAACGCAACCTGGCCCCAGGGTCCATCACTTCGCTTAGCGCAGGGTGTTCTTCGGCTTATTGTCGATGGTAGCAGCATCCAACTCGATTTGAGGGCGTTGTCTCCCCGGCTGATGGCCACAAAAGAGGAGGCGCTGAGGGAATTGGAGGTTTCACCCTCGGGGTATATATTCATTGGCCGTTGCTCGATGAGGATATCTCGATAGATGGTTTGCTGGGTATCGTGCATGAACCGGGTCTGCGGTCGGGTATGTAGAATCCGTGTGTGAGGGGCGTTCACATCCGAGTTTGCGGGAGGGGCTGGAGGTTCTTTTTCCCTGCCTCGAGCGGGCGCTGGTCGATGCCGATCAGCTTGCGGGTTTGAGGGCTCTGGCGGCCCGGCTGGCGCCTGTTCCCCAGGGTGGCTTCGAGTGTCGGCTGGGTCCCGACCCGCGCGTGGACCTGCATCAATGCCTGTATCCGACCGACGGTGAGTCGGGTCTGTTGCGAGACGGACCCTTGGCAATCGATGCCGCCGATGACACAGTAGCCCAATCGAATCGGGCATCTTTAGGGGATTTTCTCGCCGAATGGTTCGATCCGTCGTCCCAATTGCACGGCTGCGCGTCGCAGATCTGGCTGGAGTATGACAATAGGGCCTTGTCCGTCGGTTCCTTACCGTCCGTGTTTGCCAATTTGCTGCAGAGGCCCTCGCTGTCCGCTGATACCTATTATCGGCATGCGGTGTTGTTTCTCGACCGTCTGCTCGGCTCGGCTCGGCATTTTTACAAGGACGGTTTGCACGCCTGTTACGCGCAGTGTCCCGCTGGCGCCTTTATCGGTCATATCGGCGTGATGTTGTCCCGAAGCGCGCGGGTTTTGCGGGTCAATGTCAAACAGTTGAGCCCCGACTCGTTGATTCCTTATCTGCAAGGGCTCGGCTGGCGGGGGGATGCCGAGGAGCTGAGGGCGTTGATGAGGGAGTTGCATGGTTTTTTCGATGAGATAACGGTTTGTCTGGATATGGGTCGGGAGCTTCGGCTCCGGCCGCGGATCGGTTTTGAATGTGTTGTTCCGAAGCGGCTTCCGAAGGGAGAGCCCTGGGGTCTTTTTCTGGATTATCTGGTGGAGAAGGGTCTCTGCGCGCCGGGCAAACGGGAGGCGGTATTGGGCTGGCCCGGTCGAACCACCCCGATGAATGCCGAAGCGCCTTGGCCCGATTATCTGATTGCGGCCTCTTTGTTGAAACCGAGGGACTGCTTTACCCTTTTCAACCGCAGGTTGGCTTACATCAAGGTTGTGTGGCAACCGGGGGCCTTGCCGGAGGCGAAGGCCTATCTCTGGTATCGGCACAAGTGGTCATCGAAAGCCTAGTACCCCATTTCACCTTATTTTACACCCTCAGAGCCCCTCCAAACGCGCCAAGGAACAGCACGCAGGAATCGCCTGAAGGCTGTACCCTCGCCTTGGCGCGTTTGGGGGGCTCCCTGCGGGCGCGACGAGAAACGGCCAGCTGCGTCGTTGCGCGAGCTTGAAAGAGGGGTGGCTATTCCTGCGCTCGCGCGCCTCGCATCTGACCGCTTCTCGCCGCGCT
>JAIZWN010000103.1 GCA_020443945.1 Candidatus Thiosymbion ectosymbiont of Robbea hypermnestra
CGCGCGTCGCTCTCTTCTTCGAGGACAAAGAGCAGGGTTTCGCGGCGGCCGTCGGGCCATTCCACCTGTAGGGGCACATCCAGCTCCCGGAAGCGCTCGCCGAGGCGTTCCTGGAACTGCTCCTGACGCACGGGGGTAATGCGCACCCGTGCATCGATTTGGTCGGCCTCGGCCGCGGCGAAGAAGGCGAGCGCCTGACGCGAGTAGTCGAAGAGGAGGTTTTTGAAGTTCTGGTCGTGGGAGATCATACCTGGGTCCGGGAAAGATAGGGGGACTTGGATTGTCACCGCCGGACGGCGGGGAAGCAAGGCATGTCAGTAGTGCTCAATATGGAGTGATCGTATTCTGAAGGTTTCCTGCCGAGTTCCAATCGGACAGGATTGACAGGATTTTTCAGGATTAACAGGATGCTTTACCGGGTGATCCTGAGAGACTGTCTGAAAAGGCTATCTCTTAAAGAGGTAGTGTTATAACTTTGTGATCCGTGATGCTTGAATCCGCGGATTACGCAGATTCTCGCCGATTATTGTGTTTTTAATCCGTGCGAATCCGCGCAATCCGCGGATCAACCAGTAGCTCGGAACTTGGAACGGGGGTGCTCAGTGCAAAATCTCATCGAGACGGTCGGCGGTATAGTCGCCTTGATCCTGAAGGGTTTTTTCTGACCGATGAGGAACAGGATGCTTGTGCTGCGGGGCGCCCCCGCCCTTTCCGAATTCCGTCTGCGTAAGCTGGAGCAGCGGTTGCTGGAGGCCACCGGCCGGGCCCTGCGGGTTTATGCCGAGTCCCTGTATTTCGCGGATCTGGAGCAAACCCTGGACCCGGCGGAGGGGTCTCTGTTGGAGCGGCTGTTGCGCCATGGTCCCCGGTTGCCCCGGCAGGAGCGGGTGGGGCGGCTGGTGCTGGTGACGCCGCGACCGGGGACTATTTCCCCCTGGTCGTCCAAGGCCACGGACATCGCCCACAATTGCGGGCTCGGCAAGGTTCGGCGGCTGGAGCGGGGCATCGCCTACTATCTCCAGGGTCTGCCTGAATCGGTCGGGGAGGACCTGCTGACGACCGTCGCGGCCTATCTCCACGATCCCATGACCCAGCACCCCCGGTTCGACCTGGAGGACGCCAGCCGGCTGTTTCACCGGGCCGAGCCCGGTCCGCATCGGTCCGTGGAGCTGCTGGGCGGGGGCCGCGAGGCGCTGATGGCCGCGAATCGGGAGCTGGGTCTCGCCCTGTCCGAGGACGAGATGGATTATCTGGTGGAGAGCTTCCGGGGCCTGGGGCGCAATCCCACGGACGTGGAGCTGGTGATGTTCGCCCAGGCGAACTCCGAACATTGTCGGCACAAGATCTTCAACGCGGATTGGGTGATCGACGGCGAGCCCCAGGAGCGGTCCCTGTTCGCCATGATCCGCAATACGACGGACCGCGCGCCTGAGGGGGTGTTGTCGGCCTATCGGGACAATGCCGCCGTGGTGACGGGTTGGCCGGGACGGCGTTTGCTGGTCTCGCCCCAGGACGGGGTTTACCGCGAGCACGCGGAGGCGATCCACCTGCTGATGAAGGTGGAGACCCACAACCACCCCACGGCCATCGCCCCCGATCCGGGGGCGGCTACCGGCGCCGGGGGGGAGATCCGGGACGAGGGGGCCACCGGCCGGGGCGGCAAGCCCAAGGCCGGCCTCTGTGGTTTCTCCGTGTCGAATCTGCGTATTCCGGGCCACGAGCGGCCCTGGGAGCGGAACTACGGCAAGCCGGGGTCGATTGCATCGGCCCTGGAGATCATGCTCGAGGGGCCCATCGGCGCGGCGGCCTTCAACAACGAGTATGGGCGCCCCAATCTGTGCGGCTATTTCCGCACCTTCGAGCAGGAGACGACGGGGTCTGAAGGCCCCGAGCTGCGCGGCTACCACAAGCCCATCATGGTCGCCGGGGGCCTCGGCACCATCCGCGCCGAACATATCGCCAAGCGGGCGTTTCCGCCGGGCACGCCCCTGGTCGTGCTGGGGGGACCGGCCATGCTCATCGGCCTGGGGGGCGGGGCCGCCTCCAGCATGGCGTCCGGGGCCTCGGCCGAGGAGCTGGATTTCGCCTCCGTACAGCGGGCCAACCCGGAGATGGAGCGGCGTTGTCAGGAGGTCATCGACGCCTGCCTGGCCCGGGGCGCAAAGAACCCCATCCTGTTTATCCACGACGTCGGGGCCGGGGGGCTCTCCAACGCCCTGCCGGAACTGGTGCAGGACGCCCACCGGGGCGCGCGTTTCGAGCTACGGAAGATTCCCTGCGCCGATCCGGGCCTGTCGCCCATGGAAATCTGGTGCAACGAATCCCAGGAGCGCTATGTGCTGGCGGTGGCCGCCGAGCAGCTCGGGGCGTTCGCGGCCATCTGTGAGCGGGAACGCTGCCCCTACGCGGTGGTCGGCGAGGCGACCGAGGAGACCTGGCTACGGCTCGCCGACCGTCACTTCGGGGAGACCCCCATCGACCTGCCCCTGTCCCTGCTCTTCGGCAAGCCCCCGCGGATGGTGCGGAATGTCGAGCGGCTCGCCTGCCGGCGCCCGGACCTGGACCTGTCCCAGGTCTCCGTAGCGGATGCCGCCCGCCGGGTCCTGCGGCTGCCCACGGTGGCCGCCAAGGGCTTTCTGATTACCATCGGCGACCGTAGCGTCACCGGCCAGGTGGCGCGGGACCAGATGGTGGGTCCCTGGCAGGTGCCGGTGGCCGACGTGGCGGTCACCCTCAGCGACTACGCGGGGATCACGGGCGAGGCCATGGCCATGGGCGAGCGGCCCCCGGTGGCCCTCATCGACCCGGCGGCCTCCGGGCGCCTGGCCGTGGGCGAGGCCATCACCAACCTGGCCGCCGCCGCCATCGAGCGGCTCGGCGACATCCGGCTGTCCGCCAACTGGATGGCCGCGGCCGGCCATTCGGGGGAGGACGCCGGGCTCTTCGACACCGTGCGCGCCCTGGGTCTGGAACTCTGCCCGGAGCTGGGGATCGCCATCCCCGTAGGCAAGGACTCCATGAGCATGAAGACCCTCTGGACCGACGGCGACGGACGCCCGCGGGAAATGACCGCCCCCCTCTCGCTCATCGTCTCGGCCTTCGCCCCGGTGTGGGACGCCGGCCGTACCCGCATGCCCCAGCTACGCACGGACCTGGGGGATACCAACCTCATCCTCATCGACCTCGGGCGTGGGCGCGACCGCCTGGGGGCCTCCGGCCTGGCCCAAGTCTACGGACAAGTCGGTTGCACCGCCCCCGACCTGGACGACCCGCGGCTGCTCAAGGCATTCTTCGCCTCCGTACAGGCGCTCAATCGGGCGGACCGGCTCCTGGCCTACCACGACCGGGCCGACGGGGGCCTCTTCGTAACCCTGTGCGAGATGGCCTTCGCCGGGCGTTGCGGTCTGGAGATCGACCTCGACCCCACGGGACCCGACGACCTGGCCCAGCTCTTCAGCGAAGAGCTGGGGGCCGTACTCCAGGTGCGCGGCACAGACACGGACGCCGTACTCGGAGTGCTCGGCGAGCAGGGCCTGGGCGATTGCAGCCGGGTCATCGGCGCGCCGCAAACATCGTCGGAAACCATCCGCTGCCGGCGCGGCGCGCAAGAAATCCTCTCCGCCACCCGCGCCGAGCTGCAACAGATCTGGTCGGAGACCAGCCGGCACATGCAAGCCCTGCGCGACCACCCGGACTGCGCCCGCGAGGAATTCGAGCGGATCGCGGACACCACGGATCCGGGCCTGAACGCGACCCTGAGCTTCGATCCCGACGAGGATGTGGCGGCGCCCTACATCCGGCGCGGCGCGCGCCCACGGCTGGCGGTGCTCAGGGAACAGGGCGTGAACGGGCAACTGGAAATGGCGGCGGCCTTCCACCGGGCGGGCTTCGAGTGCGTGGACCTCCACATGTCCGACATCATCGCAGGCCGGTTGGGCCTAGAGGACTTTCGCGCCCTCGCCGCCTGCGGCGGCTTCTCCTACGGCGACGTCCTGGGCGCCGGGGAAGGCTGGGCCAAATCCATCCTCTTCAACCCACGGGCACGGGACCAATTCCAGGCCTTCTTCGCGCGGCCGGACACCCTCGCTCTGGGGGTCTGCAACGGCTGTCAGATGCTCTCCAACCTGCATGAATTGATCCCAGGCGCGGACCACTGGCCCCACTTCGTGCGCAACCGCTCGGAACAATTCGAGGCCCGCCTGGTCATGGTCGAAGTCACCGACTCACCCTCGGTCCTCCTGGCCGGCATGGCCGGCTCCCGGCTCCCCATCGTGGTGGCCCACGGCGAGGGGCGGGCGGAATTCCCGGATGCCGGGGGGGCGGCGGCCGCGCCCCAGGTGGCGTTGCGCTACGTGGAGAACCAGGGCGGCATCGCGGCGCGCTATCCCGCCAACCCCAACGGCTCCCCCGAAGGCATCACCGGCCTGACCACCACCGACGGCCGCGTCACCATCATGATGCCCCATCCCGAACGGCTCTTCCGCGCCCTCCAATACAGCTGGCGACCGGACCACTGGCAACAAGACGGCCCCTGGATGCGGCTATTCCGAAACGCCCGCGCCTGGATCGGCTGAGAGACTGTCTGAAAACTCAAACCATGTTGAAGGTGCCGAGCCAAGTTCAAATAGGACAGGATTGACAGGATTTTTTCTTTGCGGAAAAGGGGTCAGGTCTTGACCTGTGCCTTCAAGGGTCACGGATCAAGAC
>JAIZWN010000104.1 GCA_020443945.1 Candidatus Thiosymbion ectosymbiont of Robbea hypermnestra
GTGCCCCTACAGGTGGAATGGCCCGACGGCCGCCGCGAAACCCTGCTCTTTGTCCTCGAAGAAGAGAGCGACGCGCGGCGCTTCTCCATCCACCGCTTGGCCCACTACTGCCTGGACCTGGCCGAGCTGATGAAGACCGACCGTGTGGTGCCGGTGGTCATCTTCCTGCGCCGGGCGGACAAGGTGACGCAACGGCTGCGCCTGAGCGGGGACCGCCACACCTACCTCGATTTTCGTTATCTGAGCTGCGCCCTGGGCGAGCTGTCCTATGAGCACTACCGCCACAGCGACAACCTGGTGGCCCAGCTCAATCTGCCCAACATGGCCTAT
>JAIZWN010000105.1 GCA_020443945.1 Candidatus Thiosymbion ectosymbiont of Robbea hypermnestra
CCTTCACTCCCTTCGGCCAGCTCCGGCGCCCCCCGCGGCCTCCTCACACCCTGCGCCTCTGGGACCCCGCCACCGGCCAGCCCATCCACACCCTCGCCGGGCATGAGCACTGGGTTACCGCCGTCGCGTTCAGTCCCGATGGCCAGCTATTGGCCAGCGCCTCGTTGGATAACACCCTACGCCTCTGGGACCCCGCCAGCGGCAAGTCCATCCGCACCCTCTCCGGGCATGAGAGCGGGGTAAGAACGGTCGCCTTCAGCCCCGACGGTCAGCAACTGGCCAGCGCCTCGGATGATCGAACTCTGCGCCTCTGGAACCCCGCCACCGGCCAGCCTATCCGCACCCTCTCCGGGCATGAGGGCTGGGTAAGAGACGTCACTTTCAGCCCCGACGGCCGGTGGCTGGCCAGCGCCTCGAGTGATCACACCCTGCGCCTCTGGGATGTGCGAGGCCCAACTCTGCTCCTGAACGGACCGGCGCCCTCACCCCGGGCGGCCCTGCTCTCCGAGGCCCTCCAACGTCTGTGGCGATTGCGCATCGACGGGTTCGACATAAGCCCCGACACCTGGACTCGGCTCTGGCCCCGTGACGGCTACTCCGTGGATCAGGAATTTAGCATCGACATCCGGCCCGCCGCGGCCACCGCCGACCCCGCCGGCCAGCCGATCCCACGCGCCTTCGACATCCGGCCCCTGCTCGACCCGCCGCCGCCGGGACAAGACAAACTGGACCAACTGCTGCATTGGCTCGCGCAACAAGAGCCCCGCCTACAGCCCTGAGAACCCGCCCAAACACCGAGCGGCAAGGCCTGCCAAAACCAAAAGCCCCTCGCCCCTGGCGGGAGAGGGGTGGCAGGGAGAGGGGGAATCAAACAAAGATGGCTACGGCCAAAAGCCCCTCTCCCTTGAGGGAGAGGGGTTGGGGAGAGGGGGATCAAACAAAGATTTTGTAGGATCCGCTGTGCGGACCGCTGGAGATCTGCGCAAAATCCGAGGCAAACACAAAGCCTGCGTAGGGCGGAAAAGTGCAACGCATCCCGCCTGGGACCGCCGGCGAGACGCCGGCGATCCCAGGGGTGGGCGGCTTCCGGCGCCGCTTCTGCTACCACACCGTCGTTCCGGGTGGGACCCCGGAACCTAGTACCCCATTTCACCTTATTTTTCACCCTCAGAGCCCTCCCAACCGCGCCCAGGCGAGAGGAGAGCACCGAGCG
>JAIZWN010000106.1 GCA_020443945.1 Candidatus Thiosymbion ectosymbiont of Robbea hypermnestra
TGGATTCCGGCAATCCCTGCCGGAATGACGGGGTAGGGGTCGGCAGACTTCATCACTTAAAATTTAGCCACTACCAAAAAAAGAGGCGCTTGCGCGCCTCTTTTTTTTGTGGCCTTGGGCCGCTGTCGGTCCGGTTTACCAGGGATAGGCGTAGATTCCCGCGTACATGAAGTAGTGCCGCAGCAGGTAGCCGCCGACGAGGACGAAGACGGACGCGGCGATGATGGGCACATGGCTGGTCCAGCCTTTGATGACCCCTTTGAGCTCCAGGAAGAAGGGGACGATGAGGCCGAACCCGATGAAGCCGATCAGCCAGCCCAGGTCGGTGAACAGGAGCTCCCCGGAGCGCATGGCCGATTCGGAGCCCCGTTGCAGGTAGAAGAAGAAGGAGAAGATGATGACCAGCTCGGTCGCGATCAGCACCAGATCGATGCGCTCGTAGAGCACCCGGATGTGGTCGTCCTCCGCCTCACGCAGGATGGTGTACATGACGAGCAGCAGGAAGGCCATGCCGGTGGAGAAGGCGGACACGGTGAACAGCAGCGGCACCCCCGGATTCGCCCAGAGGGCGACGGCGGGGAAGGATTGCAGCAACAGGCCCGTGTAGACGGCGACGCCGACCCCGTTGACCACCGCGAGCCAGCCGATGACTTTGCGATACTTGGCGATGAAGTCGCTCAGCTTGACGATCGGGGACCACTCCAACAGTTTGCCGATCAGGGGCATTTTCTGGAACAGGGGCGTCATCCGCGCATAGGGAATGGCGTAGAGCACGCCCCAGATCATCATCCAGAGGATGAGCTGGGTGCCCAGGGCGATCCAGGCCGTGGGCTGGTTGATCATGGCCAGCGGGTTGAGCACGTGGACTACCGCCAGATGGTCGAGCAGGTGCAGGAACAACATGCCGGAGCCCAGGGAGAGCAGCACGACCCCGGCGCCCGCGCCCCAGAGCACCAGGTTGCGATGGGCCTTGAGGTATAGGTCGGTGAGGAAGGTTACCGCCAATACCGCGCCGCCGAGTCCGCCGGTGTACAGGTAGATGGCGAACCACCAGGTCCAGATGTTCTGGGTCTCGTAGGTGATGTTGACTTCCATCTCAGCCCCTCCGCTTCAGATCGCTGATGTAGTAGACATTGGGCTTGGTGCCGATGTGGGGCATCAGCGGTTGGGCCACCCCGCTCGCGACGATCTGGGCGACCGGATCGTCGGGGTCGTCCAGGTCGCCGAACATCCGCGATTCGCCGACACAGGTCTCCACGCAGGCGGGCTTGAGACCTTGCTCGACCCGGTGGTTGCAGAAGGAGCATTTGTCTACGCTGGGGCTGGTACGACGGTAGTCTGAGCCGAAGAACTCCTTGCCCCGGCGGACGTCCGCGTAGGTGATATCCACCCGGGCGTCATAGGGGCAGGCCATGGCGCAGGCTTGGCAGCCCATGCAGCGGTCGTCGTCCACCAGTACGAAGCCGTCCTTCGTTTTGTAGGTCGCTCCGGTGGGGCAGACGCTCATGCAGGGCGGATTGTCGCAGTGATTGCACAGGCGCGGGAAGAAGCGGCGATGTATGTCGCTGCCCAACCCGATCTCTTTGTCGTCGACATAGGTGCGCCACTTCTTGGTGTCCCACACGGGGGTCTGGTTTTCCAGGCCGCAGGCGGCCATGCAGGCATTGCAGCCCACGCAGGTATTAAGGTCGATGACCATTGCGTATTTAGTCATAGCTGTTTCTCCTTAACCTCAGACGCGGGCTACTTTGAGGGTGAATTCCTGGGACTTGAAGCCGGCCACGACGGGCTCCACCAGGTGAGGAATGAGGGTGCTGGTAGCGGTACCGTGCCCGAAGGTCCGGGTCAGGGCCCTGTTCTCCACGCCGAAGGAGGAGTGGATGAAGAGGGTGTCCTTTTGGACCATGCGGGTGACGTAGGCACGCCCGTCGGCTTGCTGACCGGACTTGGCGTTGGTGAGCCGGATCGGGTCTCCGGTCTCGATGCCCAGCTTCCCGGCCCGGTCCGGATGGATCCAGATCCCCTTGTAGATGTCGTCCTTGAACGTATTGATGGCGGCCAGCACCGGGTTGTTGCTGTTGGTGGAGGCGTGGGAGACGGTAGGCGACTTGCCGTAGGTGAAGTAGAACTCATTTTCTCCCAGCGGGTCGGTCACGGCCTTGCCTTCCCGGTACTCGGGAGCGATCCAACCGGCCAGTACCTGAAAGTTGTCCTGGGTATGGCCGCCATCGCGCAAGGAGCGCATCAGGTTGCTGTAGAACTCCACCCGACCGCTGTCGGTGGGTACCGGCATTTTGCGCGGCATGGCCTGTTGCGCGAGGATGTGACGCATGTCTTCCTCGGGGTAGACCCCCTTCTCACGCAACACCCGGTCGATCTTTTCCGGGGTGGTGTGAATGCGCTCGGCGTAGAGATCGAAGGATGCCTTCCGGCAGGCGGCGGCGAAGGCCCCTCTCCCTTTCCTGTCCTTATGCGTCTTGCTGGTCTCGGCGTAGGCCTCCATGATGTCCTTGACCCGCATCCCCGTGAGCTGCTCGATGGTTTGAATGAATCCCTGCCGGTTGCCGCTGATGATGTCCGTCAGCTTGAGCAGGATGTCCGCCATCTCCTCGGTGTCATAGAGGGGATCGATGGCCGCGTAGCGGGTGGTCAGGGCCAGGTCCTGGTTGGTGCCGTTGCCGTAGAGGGTGGGTTCGTCACGTTCCAGGTAGGTGCTGTTGGGCAGGATCACATCCGCGTAGGGGGTCGTGTCCGAAGGCAGCACATCCACGGCGATCACCAGGTCCACATTCTCGTGGCTCAGGATCTCCTTCCAGTGGCTGTCCGGATAATAGTGCCGGACCGGGTTGGCGGCGTTGACGATGAAGGCGCGGGTCTTGTAGGGCTCGCCCCGGAAGTTGAGCTTGCCCTGCACCGACTCCAACAGCCCGGTATCGGTCATCACCGGCAGGGCGACGTTGAAGCGGCCGGCCTCCTTTTCCTGTTGGCTGAAGGCCCAGGACCAGCCGGGCCTGCCGTGCTTGAAGAACTGGTCGCCCTTGTTGGAGACCACATTGATGACCAGCCGGGCAAAGCCGAACCCGGCCATGTTCGCCAGGGGCGCGCCCATCTCATGGCCCTGGGCCATGGTCTGGTACATATGGACCGCCTTGTGGTGCAGTTCGCCGGAGTTTACCCAACCGCCCACGCTGTCGATCCCGCCGGTGAGGGCCTGGATCATGGCTTGCACCCGGCGCAACATCAGCACATTGCCATAGCGGGCGCCATGCCAACCCGGGTCCACGATGGCCGGGCGGGTATTGCCGAATTCGCGGGAGATGCGGGCGATGTCCGCGGCCGGGATACCGGTGATCGCCGCCGCCCACTCGGGGGTGTACCCGGCGAGCGCCTCGAGCTGGGCCTCGAACACCGTCTTGGCCTGCTTGCCGTCGATCGTGACGGGCTCTGACAGCTTGAGGGCAGGGAGAAAGGTATGGCCTTCCGTGTCCTTGAAGTTATTGTTGCTGAACTTCTCCAGCACCCCGACCTTGGCGGAGCCCTCTTCCACCACCATGGGGCGCCCTTCCTTGTCCGTAATCATGCGCAGCTCGCCCTGATCGTCCGCATGGACCAGGAACGGCATATTGGTGTGACGCTTGAGGAACAGGTCGTCGTAGAGCTCCTCCTCCATCATGATTTTCATCAGGGCCAGCATGAAGGCCAGATCCGTGCCCGGACGGAGCTTGATCCACTCATCCGCCCTGGCCGCGGTCTCGGAGCGGCGGGGATCGAGCGCCACCACCTTGGCGCCGTTCTTGATGCCTTGGGCGAAGCGCACCATGCGGCAGGTGGAGACCGCCCCGATGGAGGCGTTGTTGGCCACGAACAGGATGTATTTGGCGTTATCGTAATCCGGCAGAATCTCGTCGTGGACATTGAAGTTGCCGGTAACCATGTCCGTGCCCAGGTGTCCGGTGGTCACGCAATGCTGCATGGGCGAGGCGACGATGTTGGGCACCTGGTTGGACATCGCGAAGGGCACGGCCCAGTTCATATAGAAGACGCAGGAGGTCCAGCCCCCCACCATGGTCCATTCCCAGGGTTGGATCTTGGCGGATTTCTGCTTATCGGCGATATACTTCCAGGCCTCTTCCCAGGACGCCGGGCGGAATTTGTACTCGCCGCGCTTGGTGCCTTCGATCCGGATCAGCGGCGTCTTGAGGCGATCCGTATCATAGGTCTGGCGCATACCCGCCTGACCGCGGGCGCAGACCTTGCCGCGGTTGAGCGTGGAGTTGGGATTGCCGTCGAGCTTGACGATCCGCTTGTCACCGTTATTGGTGCGGGTGGTGACGCGCAGATTGCACAGAGACGAGCAGAAGTTGCAGATACTGTAGGTGACCTCTTCCTGCCCTTCTTCCTCTTTGGCGACGGCCGCCTTGCCGACCAGGCCGCCGACGGGGGAGAGCAGGCTGAGCCCGGCGGTTCCATAGCCGGTGGTTTTCAGGAACGCACGACGCGAGAGGCGTGGTATCTTCCACCCCATGGGGAATCCTCCTTCTGTGGTTGATGCTGTCCCGATGTTACGACAACCGGGATTTTTTAAAGCAAGTGCCCTTGTCACAGCATCCATTGGGCGAGTTGGCGATCGACTCGGGAATCGACCCCCAAACGATTGCGGAGGATAATCTATGTTATTTCGGTCCCTTGCGGACTGACGAGCGTCAATAGATCGGCTGTCTTATGGGGTACGGGGGCACGTTCTCAATTCTCACAGTAGAGTAGAGGACAGGTTTCCCGTGTCCTTAGATTTGGCCTATCCGTTCCCGCCCCTT
>JAIZWN010000107.1 GCA_020443945.1 Candidatus Thiosymbion ectosymbiont of Robbea hypermnestra
TGGATTCCGGCAATCCCTGCCGGAATGACGGGGTAGGGGTCGGCAGACTTCATCACTTAAAATTTAGCCACTACCAACATGTCAGTCCGGCTCGTGGCGAAAATCGATGGAGATCCGGTCGCCCGCCCGCGGACGAAACTGGCCGTTGGCGAAGGCCTGGTGATCCGGATGCTCCCGGAAGGAATCGATCACTGCCGGGTGGGCGAAGCGCATCAGCCAGCAGTAGCGGTAGGAGGCATCCTCCCGGATGCTCGTCCCGGTGATCACCTGACGGACGCCCGGTATGGCGCCGAGGATCCGGCGGCCCTCCGCTATCATGGCGGCCGTCTCTTCGGGGCTGGCGCCGCTCAGGTTGTAGACGATCAGGTGTTCGACTTCCCGCCAGGGACGGCAGGCCGCTATTACCTCGTCCGCCCGGCCAACTCCCCCCCAGCGCGAGATGCAGTGCTCCACCTCGGCGCGGATGGCGCCCTGAACGCCCCGGACCAGGTCGGTGTAGGAACGGTTTTCCGCCTTTTGCGCGTGCTTGCGGATGGCCGATCCCGCGCCGTCGGCGAGGGCTGTGTAGTAGTTGATCTTAGCCACCCCGTTCGTCACCAGGCTCCGGACCTGTTGGTCGCTCAGGCCCGTGTCGCCGGAGATCGCCAGGGGGATGCCGAGGCGCTCGAAGTCCAGCCGTGGTTCCCCGCGCAGGCGTCCGTGGGCGGCGCCGATGGAGACCGCGAGGAAGTCCACCCCGGTCTCCTCCACATAGCGCCCGGCCTCTTCCGGGGACGTATGGATCACCTCGCCGGGGGGATGCTCGGCCGCTTCCCCCTCCACCCCGGCCAGGTACCCGAGCTTCCCTTCCACCGGGATACCGCAGGCGTGGGCTATCTCCACCACGGCGCGGGTGCGGGCGATGTTCTCCTCCGGGGGTTCGGTGGAGGCATCTACCATGATCCCGTTGCATCCTTGCCGGATGCCGCGGACGGCGGCCTCCAGGGAGCTGCCGTGGTCCAGATGAATCGCGATCGCGATCGGGACGCCCGCCCGCTCGGCGGCGACACGCACCGCCGGCATGAGGAGCTCGGGATCGAAATAGGCGTAGTGGGATTCCGCCAGGCTGAGGATTACCGGGGAGCGCTGATTCTCCGCGCTGGCGACGATGGCCCGCAGGAAGTCCAGGCTGACCAGATTGAAGGCCCCCACCGCATAGCCGTTAGCACGGGCGTGGCGGAGCATGTCCCCCATATCCACCAACACTTCGTCGCTCCTCGCTCAGTTTTTCCCGGCCTCTACGCCGGCGAATCAGCGCGTAGGATGGGTAGAGGCGCGGGCTCGGGTAGTGGTTTTTGGCGCAGTTTTTCCCGCGCCGAAACCTATCTAAAAGTAGGTACTCACGGCGGCGTCGAGGGTATCGCGCATATCCGGGTCGTCCGTCAGCGGCCGTACCAGGGCCATCCGGCAGGCGGACTGGACATCGATGCCCTTGCCGATCAGCTGGGCGGCATAGACCAGCAGTCGGGTGGACATACCCTCGTCGAGGCCATGGCCCTTGAGGTTGCGGCTGCGCTGGGCGATCTGGACCAGCTTCTCCGCGGTCTGGGGATCGACGCCGCCCTCATGGGCGACGATTTCGGTCTCGATCCCGGTCTCCGGATAGTCGAAGTCCATGGCACCGAAGCGCTGTTTGGTGGACTGCTTGAGATCCTTCATCAGGCTCTGATAGCCGGGGTTATAGGAAATAACGAGCTGAAAATCCGCATGGGCCGTCACCAGCTCGCCCTTCTTCTCCAACGGCAGGTTGCGGCGGTGATCGGTCAAGGGGTGGATGACCACCGTAGTATCCTGGCGGGCTTCGACCACCTCGTCCAGATAGCAGACGGCACCGATGCGGGCGGCCACCGTCAGGGGCCCGTCCTGCCATTTGGTACCGTTGATATCCAGGAGGAAGCGTCCCACCAGATCGGAGGCCGTCATATCCTCGTTACAGGCGATGGTGATCAACGGTTTTTGCAGCTTCCAGGCCATGTACTCGACAAAGCGGGACTTGCCGCAGCCGGTCGGTCCCTTGAGCATGACGGGCATGCGCGCGGCGTAGGCCGCCTGGTACATTTCCACCTCGTTCCCCAGGGAACGGTAATAAGGCTCGGTTTTGATCAGATATTGGTCGCGTTCGATCTCGCTCATGGTCGTTGATCCTGTCTGATGAGTGGGTGATATTTAATGGGATCTCGGCCGACGGTTGGCCATAATATGCGGAATGTTCTGAAACGGGGTGGTAGTCACAGAGGGCACGGGTCCCGGACGCTACCCCTTCAGCGGTTCGAGCACCGCGTCCAGATTCAGCCCATCGCAGTAATCCATGAACTCCTCGCGCAGCCCGGCGATGTGCAGGTCCGCCGGGATGCCGACGGCCATGTGCACCGCGAACATGGGCGTTCCGGTGTGTGCGGCGGCGTAGGTGCCGGTGGTCATATCCTCGATATTGATGCCGCGTTCCGAGAAGAATCGGGCCAGGTTGTTGACGATGCCCGGATGGTCCATGGAGATGACATCCACGCCATAGGGCAACAGGTTGGCCTCGGTGGTCCGCTCCCCGGTGCGCTTGGAGATGATGGTCATGCCCAGCTGGCGCTCGATCTCCGGCAGAACGTTCTCGACCTTGGCCAGGGTGTTCCATTTGCCTTGCACCAGGAGGATGGCCGCGAATTCTCCGCCGAGAACCGTCATGCGGCTATCCTCAATGTTGCAGCCCTGCTCGAGAATGGCCTTGGACAAGGTATTCACGATACCGGGGCGATCCTCCCCGAGGGCGGAAATCACGAGGTAGGTTTTCTGCGTGGCCATGGGTCTCGATTCCGATAGGTCTTGTGGGCGGCTGAGTCGGGGGGAGTTTACCATGGGCCCGGACCCGTCTCGAAGCCCATAGTTCGGAATCGGCACGGTGGCTTGTGTCGATCGATCAGAGCAAGATAACATGCCCTGATTACCCTATATGTAGGAGTTGTATCTATCATGTTTCGTGGCAGCATTGTGGCCCTGATCACGCCTATGTATGAGGATGGCCGGATCGACGAGGATTCCCTGCGGCGTCTGATCGATTTCCACGTGGAGGGCGGCACCTCGGCAATCGTCGCCGCCGGGACCACCGGGGAGTCCGCGACCCTGGACGAGGCGGAGCATTGCGCGCTCCTGGACCGCGTCGTGGCATTCGCCGCCGGTCGTATCCCGGTGATCGCGGGTACCGGCGCGAATTCCACTGCCGAGGCCATTCGGCTGACCGATTACGCGCGGCGGGCCGGGGCGCAGGCGGCCTTGCTGGTCACGCCCTATTACAACAAACCGACCCAGGAAGGCTTGTATCGGCACTTCGAGGCTATTGCCGAGGCCGTGGCGCTCCCGCAGATCCTGTACAACGTGCCGGGCCGGACGGCCTGTGATCTGTTGCCCGAGACGGTGGCGCCTTTGTCCCGGATTCCGAATATCGTAGGCATCAAGGAGGCGACCGCGGACCTGGACCGGCTGGCCCGTTTGCAATCCCTGTGCGCGGAGGATTTCGCCCTGCTGAGCGGTGACGACGGGACCGCCTGTGAGTTCATCCTGCAGGGAGGGCACGGGGACATCTCGGTGACCGCCAATGTCGCCCCACGGCCCATGCAGCAAATGTGTTCCGCGGCCCTGTCCGGTCAACAAGACGAGGCCCGCTCGCTCAACGCGCGCCTCGATCCCCTGCACCGCGCCCTGTTCGTGCAATCCAATCCGATCCCCGTGAAATGGGCGCTGGCGGAGATGGGGCTATCGCCGCGGGGGATCAGATTGCCGCTGACCTGGCTGACACAGGACGCCCAAGCAACCGTGCGGACCGCCATGCAACAGTCAGGCGTCGTACAGTGAGGATGGACGGCGGGGAATCTACCCGCTTGCGGAGGATTAGGTCGCAAAGTTGCGGGCGGCTTCGCCGTCGGGTAGTGGTAAATTTGGTCGTGGTGGAAATTGCCCAGTAGCGGTTTCCGGCACGATTTGAGAACGGTCTCTACGGTAACCTTGCGAAGAGCTACCCCGATGCGAAATGTCACGCTACTCACGGTTCTCCTGCCGGGCCTGCTGCTGTTGCCGGCATGCAGCAGCACCCCGGACGAGGACGGCTACCTGCCCGATCGGCGTCTGCAATACAAAAAGCAACGCGAGGCATCGGAAAACCTGGAGATTCCACCGGATCTCATCGCCGGCGGCTTCGACGACGCCATGGACGTTCCCCCGCTCGGTGGGTCCACCACCCTCTCCGAGTACGTCGGGAGACAATCGACGCAGCACCGGACCGCGGGAGGCGGTACCAAGGTCTTACCGGAAGTGAAAAACATCGAGCTACGCCGCGAGGGTGATCGGCGCTGGCTCGAAATCTCCCGGTCCCCCCAAGAGGTCTGGCCGAAAATCGTCGGCTTCTGGCGTTCCCAGGGCATCCTGCTGGTGGAGCAAGACCCCTCCACCGGCGTCATGAGAACCGATTGGCTGGAGAACCGCGCCGACATCAAGCAGGACTTCATTACCAACATGCTCCGCAAGGTAATGGACGGGATTTACGCCACCTCCCTGCGCGATCGGTATCGCATCCGTATCGAGCCGGGCCTGCGCGCCGGGACCACCGACCTCTACCTGACCCACCGCGCCATGGAAGAGCGCCTTCGCAGCAATGCGGTCGGCGAGGAAACCTCCTCCATCTGGGTGCCGGCCCCGACGGATCCCGACAAAGAGGCCACCATGCTGCGGCGGCTCATGCTCTATCTCGGCGCCTCCGAGCAACAAGCGGGCGGGGCGGTTGCGCAAAAGCGGCCGGCCGCCGCGGCCGGCGGGACCAAATCGCAGCTCGTCAAGGGCCCCGACGGAGAGCGCCTGCTGATTATTTCCGACGAATACCGGCGCGCCTGGCGCCTGACTGGAATCGTCCTGGACCGCGTCGGTTTCGCGGTAGAGGACCGAAATCGCGCCCAGGGAATCTACTATGTTCGGCACAAGGACCTTGCAGAAGGCGACCAGAAGAAAGGCTGGGGCTCCAAGCTCGCCTTCTGGCGGTGGGGCAAGGACAAAAAGGACGCCGCCACCGCCCGGTATCAGGTCAAGCTCACGGCCGACGGCGCCCAGACGCGCGTCACCGTGCGTGACCGGGCCGGTCAACCCGCGCCCTCCGCCACCGCGGACCGCATCCTGCAGCTCTTGAACGAGCAGATTCGCTAAGAGGCTGTCTGAAAACTCAAGCCATGCCGCGCAGTCCGGGTGAGCCCTGGTCCTACCAGGCTGGCTACGGCCGAAAGCCCCTCGCCCTTGGCGGGAGAGGGGTGGCAGGGAGAGGGGGAATCAATGACTCCATACCAAGCAAAATCAATGGGTTAGTTTTTAGACAGCCTCT
>JAIZWN010000108.1 GCA_020443945.1 Candidatus Thiosymbion ectosymbiont of Robbea hypermnestra
CAATCCTGTAAATCCTGTGTAATCCTGTAAATCCTGTCCTATTGGAGTTTTGCGACGCAGCTCGCGTTGAGCACTCGGCCGATTTTCACGGATTATTGTGTTTTTTCATCGGCGAGAATCGGCGTAATCCGCGGATTTAAAATCACGGATTACAAAGTTATAACACTACGCATTTCTTCTGTGTCTCCTTTGTGTTCTTTGCGCCTTTGCGGTCCAAACTATTCTGTGCCGGTAGCGGGCGGGGGGGGTCAGACTTTTTGGTAGAGGTTGCCGCCGGTTTGGAGGAATTCGGCGGATTTTTCCTGCATGCCGGTTTTTACGGCGGTTTGTGGGTCTTGGTCCGTCTGGGAGGCGGCGAAGTCGCGGACTTCCTGGGTGATTTGCATGGAGCAGAAGCGGGGGCCGCACATGGAGCAGAAGTGGGCGACTTTGTGGGTTTGGTGGGGCAGGGTGCGGTCGTGGAGTTCGCGGGCGCGTTCCGGGTCGAGGGCCAGGTTGAATTGGTCTTCCCATCGGAATTCGAAGCGTGCCTTGGAGAGGGCGTTGTCCCGGAGCTGGGCGCCGGGCAGGCCCTTGGCGAGGTCGGCGCTGTGGGCGGCGATTTTGTAGGTGATGATGCCGTCGCGCACGTCGTCCCGGTCGGGCAGGCCCAGGTGTTCTTTGGGGGTGACGTAGCAGAGCATGGCGGTGCCGTACCAGCCGATGTTGGCGGCGCCGATGCCGGAGGTGATGTGGTCGTAGGCGGGGGCGATGTCGGTGACGAGGGGGCCGAGGGTGTAGAAGGGGGCCTCGCGGCAGTCGGCGAGTTCTTTGTCCATGTTTTCTCGGATCCGCTGGAGGGGGACGTGGCCGGGGCCTTCGATCATGACTTGTACTTCGTGCTCCCAGGCGATTTTGGTGAGCTCGCCGAGGGTTTGGAGCTCCGCGAATTGGGCGTGGTCGTTGGCGTCGGCGATGGAGCCGGGGCGCAGGCCGTCGCCGAGGCTGAAGGCGATGTCGTAGGCCTGCATGATTTCGCAGATGTCCTCGAAGTGGGTGTAGAGGAAGCTTTCTCGGTGGTGGGCCAGGCACCATTTAGCCATGATGGCGCCGCCGCGGGAGACGATGCCGGTGATCCGTTCCGCGGTCAGGGGGATGTAGCGCAGGAGGACGCCGGCGTGGATGGTGAAGTAGTCGACGCCTTGTTCCGCTTGCTCGATCAGGGTGTCGCGGAAGATTTCCCAGGTGAGCTCTTCGGGCCGGCCCGCGACCTTTTCCAGGGCCTGATAGATGGGCACGGTGCCGATGGGGATGGGGGCGTTGCGCAGGAGCCATTCCCGGGTTTCGTGGATGTGTTTGCCGGTGGACAGGTCCATGAGGGTGTCGCCGCCCCAGCGGGCGGACCAGACCATTTTTTCCACTTCTTCGGCGATGGATGAGCCCATGGCCGAGTTGCCGATGTTAGTGTTGATTTTGACCCGGAAGTTGCGCCCGATGATCATGGGCTCCAGTTCCGGGTGGTTGATGTTGGCGGGGATGATGGCGCGCCCGGCGGCGACTTCGGAACGGACGAATTCGGGGGTGACCCGGTCCGGCAGGTTGGCGCCGAAGGCTTGCCCGGCTTGTTGGCGCAGGAGTTTTTCGTAGCGGGGGTCGGCCGCAAGCTGGTCGAGCTTGAGGTTTTCGCGGATGGCGATGTATTCCATCTCCGGGGTAATGAGGCCCCGGCGCGCATAGTGCATCTGGGAGACGTTGGCGCCCGCCTTGGCCCGGCGCGGGATGCGGGTGGTGCCGAAGCGCAGGTGGGCGAGGGTGGGGTCTTCCCGGCGTCGGCGGCCGAATTCGGAGCTGGGGCCCGCCAGGGGTTCGGTGTCTTCCCGTTCGTGGATCCAGGTGGTGCGGACTTCGGGCAGGCCGGCGAGCAGGTCGATCCGGGCGGTCGGGTCTGTGTAGGGGCCGGAGGTGTCGTAGAGGTAGATGGGCGGATTTTCCTCGGGGCCTTGCTTGGTGTGGGTCTGGGTCTGGGTCACCTCGCGCATGGGCACGCGGATGTCGGGGCGCGAGCCCTCGACGTAGAGCTTGCGCGAGGCGGGGAAGGGCCCGGCAACCTGGTCCGAAAGCTGGGCGGTCTTAGTGACGAATTCTTCGGGGTTGGCGCTCATGTTTCCCTAAGCGGTAAAGGACGATCTTTTCGGAGTTCCTGCTGCCATTTTCCCGGGTTTGCGATACCCAGGCCACCGGCATCGGCAATTTCCTGAAGGAGCGTGGCTATTTCCTGGTCCTGTGTCTTCTCTTGTGCCTTTCCCGGATCATGGGGAAATTGGCCAATGATCTGATACGCCAAGCCCAAATATCGCTCGTCCAGGCGGTCGACTTCGAGCTTTAGCTGATCTTTGACTGTCATGGTTAATTCGACGGACATTGTCTTATTGACCAGTGAGTTTGAGTTAGTCCGTAGGCCGCGAACCGCATCGTTGGCGAGTGCCGTGCCCAACCTGGTGTGGGACACGCCGTCATCCATCGATGCGGTTCGCGCCACCCGACCGAGCCATCCTGAAAGAGCCCCCGCGCTCACCGCATCCTACGCAGGGCGTCGTGATGTTCGACGTTTTTTCTCACACCAAGCCACAAAGACACGAAGCATTTTTCCAGGTCGTCGCCGATCATCCACGCGAATTTTATCGCAGGCTCAGAGACCACGGTCGTTTCCCTCTCATCCTGGTCTCTCTTGGTGGCTTGGTGTCTTTGTGTGATGTTCGACGTGACTTAAGGTAGACACCCCATCACTTAATTTAGGGACCTATATACGTGACTAGCCACAGTGAGTGGTAACCGTTCAGCCCCCTCTTTAGTTTTGCCGTCCCTG
>JAIZWN010000109.1 GCA_020443945.1 Candidatus Thiosymbion ectosymbiont of Robbea hypermnestra
CAATCCTGTAAATCCTGTGTAATCCTGTAAATCCTGTCCTATTGGAGTTTTGCGACGCAGCTCGCGTTGAGCACTCGTGGTCTTAAGGCAAAGCCTCGTTAGCAACTCCCTATTTGTCCCGCATCTCCCGCGCCGAGGTCTTGCGCCGCCAGTGGCCGCTGTGGCCCCCCGATTTTTCGAGCAGGCGAACGGACTCGATGCACATGCCCCGATCCACGGCCTTGCACATATCGTAGATGGTCAGGAGGCTGATCTGTACCGCGCACAGGGCCTCCATCTCGACCCCGGTAGGGCCTCGGGTCTCCACTACCGCCCGGCAGTGGACCGCCGGTTTCTCGGTCCGGGGCTCGAGGTCGATGGCAATTCGGGTCAAGGCCAGGGGATGGCACAAGGGTACCAGCTCGGATGTCTTTTTGGCCCCCATGATGCCGGCGATGCGCGCGATGGCAAGCACGTCGCCTTTCTTGTGGCCGCCGCTGTGGATCAGGGCCAGGGTCTCCGGCTCCATGCGGATGAGGCCCTCGGCCACGGCGACGCGGTGGGTCGTCCCCTTGGCCCCCACATCCACCATGTGCGCCGCGCCGGCGGCGTCAAAGTGGGTTAGATCGTTCACCCGCGGCAGGCCCTCAAAGTTTGGTGTTCTCCTGCTTCGGCCACTGCTGGGCTGCATGCAGTACGCGTAACATAGTCACGGTGTCGCCCGCGTCCTCGATGCGATAGACCATGACGTAATTGGAGCGCACCACGATTTCCCGGGTGCCCTTCATGCGGCCGGCGCGGTACAGCTTCGGGTGCTCCCTGGCCAGCTCAGCCTTGGCTTCAAAGTCATCGTCCAGATCGACGGCAGCGGCCGGGTTATCTTGGGCGATGTAATCCATGATGGCTTCGCGGTCGGCCAGCGCGGTCGGCCGCCATACCAGCCGGGTCATTTGGACTGCTGCCGTAGGGCGGCCTTGCGCATGGCGAACCTGGCACAAGCCTCATCGTCGGGCACGCTCGGGCGTGGATCATCGAGGCTGGTCTGGACCTGTTCCCGGAACCACGCATCATAGGCGGCAGCCTCGTGGGTACGCTTCAACGCTTCGGAGCGGTCGGGCCTACGGGTGGTCTTGCGAGGATCCAGGTCGAAGCTCGCTACGTCCACGTCGATGGTCTTTGCCGCCATGTCGTCACCTCACGTTTACTGATGAGAGCAAGACTCATACCGAAGGAGGTCGGATTGATGCCCATAGATTCTCCAGGTCGATCGATACTGCCTTGAAGGGGGGCACTAGTCAGCATCGGCAAAACGGCCGACCTCGATCGAGACCCGAGCACACTAACGAATATCCGCCTTGGCCACTGATCGCGTTTGTAGCGGATCAGGTCGATGCCGATCCCGATGTTTTTAGCGCATATGCAAAGCGTGATGAGAACTGATGTCCTCTGGAGTATGGGAACGATCATTTCTTTCCTATAGGACAAAAACACCGGCACGAATCGATGGGCACGCTTCGCTTTGTGCATCCGGCAGGGAACCTCGGCCCGAATGACCCTGGGGGTAACCGAAACCGCTGACCAATGGACAGGCGCACTCCGCTTTGCCCATCCTACCAACTGATCGACGTTGGCGCGTGGGAGCCGGTGGAGTTTTCAGACGGTCTCTCAGGGTTCATAAGGTACCCGATAGCAAAAAGGCCGGCGGACTGCCGGCCTCGGATTGTGCGTCATGGCCGCGGAGCATGACAAGCGGAGCGCCCGCCGTCATGCCCCGCGGTTGCTCTGCGTTCGTTACAGCAGGGGTACGATCAGCAGGGCGACGATGTTGATGATTTTGATCAGGGGGTTGACCGCCGGGCCGGCCGTGTCCTTGTAGGGGTCGCCCACGGTGTCGCCGGTGACCGCGGCCTTGTGGGCCTCGGAGCCTTTGCCGCCCAGGTTGCCGTCCTCGATGTATTTCTTGGCGTTGTCCCAGGCGCCGCCGCCGACGGTCATGGAGATGGCGACGAACAATCCGGTGACGATGGTGCCGATGAGCAGGCCGCCGAGGGCCTCTTTGCCCAGCGCGAATCCTACAATTACGGGCACCAACACGGGCAGCAGGGACGGGATCATCATCTCCTTGATGGCGTCCTTGGTCAGCATGTCCACGGCCTTGGAGTAATCGGGCTTCTGCTCGCGAGTCATGATGCCCGGCATTTCGCGGAACTGGCGGCGCACCTCGTTGACGATACCGCCCGCCGCGCGCCCCACCGCTTCCATGGCCATGGCCCCGAACAGGAAGGGCACCAGACCGCCGATGAACAGCCCGATGATGACCATGTGGTTGTCGAGGCTGAAATTCAGCGCCTGATCGCCCAAGGCATGGGTGTAGTCGGCGAACAGCACCAGGGCGGCCAGCCCGGCGGAGCCGATGGCGTAGCCCTTGGTGACGGCCTTGGTGGTGTTGCCCACGGCGTCCAGGGGATCCGTGATGCCGCGGATCTTCTCGTCCAGCTCGGCCATTTCGGCGATGCCGCCGGCGTTGTCGGTGATGGGACCGAAGGCGTCCAGGGCGACGATGATGCCGGTCATGGACAGCATGGAGGTGGCGGCGATGGCGATGCCGTAGAGACCCGCCAGTTCATAGCTGGCCCAGATGGCGGCGCACACGGCCAGCACCGGGGCGGCGGTGGACTTCATGGCTACGCCCAGGCCGGCGATGATGTTGGTGGCGTGCCCGGTCTGAGAGGCCTCGGCGATGTGTTTTACCGGGCTGAACTCGGTGGCCGTGTAGTACTCGGTGATGAACACCATCAGACCGGTCAGGACCAGACCGATCACGGCCGCGCCATAGAGGTCCCAACTGGAGTATTCGGAACTGCCCGCCGCCGGGTCGATCCACAGGGTCACGGGGATGAAGAGCACCAGGGCGATGACGCCCGCGACCGCCAAGCCCTTGTAGAGGGCCGACATGATCTTGGTGTCGCCTTCATGGGCCTTGACGAAGAAGGTGCCGATGACCGAGGCGATGATGGACACGCCGCCCAACACCAGGGGATAAACGACGGCCTCCGTGCTCTCCAGCAGCAGGAAGCCCAGCAACATGGTGGCGACCACGGTCACCGCATAGGTCTCGAACAGGTCGGCGGCCATGCCGGCGCAGTCGCCCACGTTGTCGCCTACGTTATCGGCGATGACCGCCGGGTTGCGGGGGTCGTCCTCGGGGATCCCGGCCTCGACCTTACCCACCAGGTCCGCGCCCACATCGGCGCCCTTGGTGAAGATGCCGCCGCCGAGTCGGGCGAAGATGGAGATCAGGGAACCGCCGAAGCCCAGGCCGACCAAGGCGTGCAAGATGTCTTTCTCCGGGACGCCCATGGCGCCGAGGAGCACATAGTAGCCCGCCACGCCCAGCAGACCCAGACCCACCACCAGCAGGCCGGTGATGGCGCCGCCGCGGAAGGCCACCTGCAGGGCGGCATCCAAGCCGGTATTCGCGGCCTCCGCCGTGCGCACATTGGCCTTGACGGAGATATTCATGCCGATATAGCCGGCCGCCCCGGAGAAGATGGCGCCGATCGCGAAGCCCAGGGCGGTGGCTACCCCCAATCCGGGAATAACGAATAGAATCGCCGCCAGGACGCCGCCGACGATACCGATGGTGGTGTATTGACGATTGAGATAGGCCTTGGCGCCTTCCTGGACGGCGCCGGCGATCTCGCGCATACGCTCGTTACCGTCCGGCAGGGCCAGGATCCACTTCACGGACCAGACGCCGTAACCGATGGCGATCAGGCCGCATAGGAGGGCAAAGAGAGAACCGGTTGTCATGTGGATTGACTCCTTAATTGTTTCAGTGTTGTCTCGATCGAGCCTGCCAGGGACGCTTGCCCGCGCCATCGGCCGTCGCCGCTCGCCCGGAGCGGGGTCTTTTTCCCCCCGCCGAAACGGCCTACCGGGCGCGGGGCCGGATGCCTCGACGCGGACCGGGACCGGGGGCGTTCGACGGCCCCCGGTCCCGACGCCCGCTCAGAGCGCGAATGCAGGCAGCTTTTTGGCTACCGGGGCGTTCTCCAGGGTAACGTATTTGGGCATCCCCTTCTCGTAGGGCGGGTAGTCCTCGCCCAGGATCAGCGGATACAGATACTCGCGGCACTTGTCGGTAATGCCGTAGCCGTCCTCGGTGATAAAGTCCTTGGGCATGAACTTCTCCACATTGGCCACCTTCGACAGAGGCGCCTCGCCGACCTCCCAGACGTAGGGGTCCGAGGACTTGCGCACCACCGTGGGCATGATGGCATTGTGGCCCTGAAGGGCATACTCCACGCCGGCCTTGCCCAGGGCATAGGCCTGCTCCACATCGGACTTGGAGGCCAGGTGACGGGCCGCCCGTTGCAGATAGTCGGCTACCGCCCAATGGAACTTGTAGCCCGTGGCCTCCTTGACCAGATTGGCGACCACCGGCGCCGCCCCGCCGAGCTGGGCGTGACCGAAGGCGTCGCGGGTCCCCTGCTCGGCCAGAAAGCGCCCATCCGGCCAGTGGCAGCCCTCGGAGACGCAGACGGTGCAGTAGCCGAACTTCTCGACCTTGGCCTTGACCGCCGCCAGGAACTTCTCCTGGTCGAACTCCACCTCCGGGAACAGGGTCAGGACGGGGATCCCCTGATCCGCGACCAGGGCGCCGGCGGCGGCGATCCAGCCGGCGTGACGGCCCATCACCTCGAGGACGAAAAGCTTGGTGGAGGTGGCGCACATGGAGCGCACATCGAAGGAGGCCTCCAGGGTGGAGGTGGCGATGTACTTGGCGACGGAGCCGAAGCCCGGACAGTTGTCCGTGATGGGCAGGTCGTTGTCCACCGTCTTGGGCACATGGATCGCCTGCACCGGATAGCCCATGGCCTCGGAGAGCTGGGAAACCTTATAGCAGGTGTCCGCGGAGTCGCCGCCGCCGTTATAGAAGAAATAGCCGATATCGTGGGCCTTGAAGACCTCGATCAGGCGTTCGTACTCACGCTTGTTGTCCTCCAGGCTCTTGAGCTTATAGCGGCAGGAGCCCAGGCCGCCGGAGGGGGTATGGCGCAGGGCCGCGATATTGGCGGCGGATTCCTTGTTGGTATCGATCAGATCCTCGGTGAGGGCGCCGACGATGCCGTTGCGTCCGGCATAGACATTGGCGATCTTCTCCGGATGCTTGCGGGCAGTCTCGATCACCCCGCAGGCAGAGGCATTGATTACGGCGGTGACCCCGCCGGACTGGGCGTAAAAGGCATTTTTCGCGGTCATAATTCCCCCTTTGCTGATCTTGAGTGTGGGTTGTTAGTTCTACTTTATCACATTCCAGGGTGATTCACTTAACTGATTAAGGAATCCGGCAAAATGACGGAATCCTGAAAGATCGGTGAGTCGGGCCGAACGTGACAAAGTAGAATCAATCATGAGCCAGGTTTTGTATCCGCCATCAACAAACCACGAATTGACACGAATAAATACGAATGATAATGAACTGTACCGAAGAACCATGAATATACGCAAATCAGGATTCGTGTCTATAGTTACTCTTCACCGAGACTATACTCTTGTCTTCACCAATCAACTGAAATTCCTTCTATAATCGAAAATCCTACAACCCCGACAAGCGTGGCGCGGGCGACCGATCCAGGCTACCAAGGCGCGCATTCTACCATGGAATTGTTACGGTATCCGGTCGGTAGGCAAGCAAACACCGGGCCGCTGGGTTTCCGGAATATTCCGCGGAGGGGCAGCGGTAAACCACCAACGGGACGGCAAACCCCGACCACCCAGGATCGCAGGGCGGGAAAGCGGAGCATATCCCGCCGCGTCGGCCATTCCGGGGCCGATACTTTGGCAAGAGGTGATCGCAGGGAGGCGTGAGCCTGCCCCGACGCTTCGAGCGGTCAGGGGTATCACTCCCTCTCTCACCGGGAGGCTGGGTTGTTGTTCCCTTGTCCGGTGGGCACAGCCTGCCCTACCGGTCGCCAATCGGCTCCGGGCGGGCGAGTGGCGGCAGGTCGTCGCCCGTTCCCAGGGCGTGGCGCATGAATAGCTGCTTGAGCGGCCCCAGCCGGTCGACCAGGGAGAGGCCCGTGCCGCGCAGGACGGCCAGGGGCAGCGAGGCGTTGCTGAACAGGCGTTTGAATCCGTCCATGGCGGTTATCATGAGTAGGTTGTCGCCGCGGCGCGCGCGCTCGTAGCGCCGCAGGGCCCAGAGCCCGCCGGGGTCTCGCTGTTTGTCCCGCGCCTCGTCGAGGGCCGCCGCGAGGGCCGCCGCGTCCAGGAAGCCCAGGTTGACGCCCTGACCCGCCAGCGGGTGCAGGCTGTGGGCGGCGTCCCCGATCAGGGCGAGGCGCGGCTTTACATAGTGCTCGGCGTGTTGCAGCCGCAGGCCGAACCCGGCGCGCGGCCCGATTGCGCCGATGGGTCCCAGGCGGCCGTCGCTGGCCTGCGCGAGCGCCGACCGGAAGCCCGCTTCGTCGAGCCCCAGGAGCGCCTCGGCCTTGGCTTCGGTGGCCGACCAGACGATGGAGCAGCGACCGTCGCGCAGGGGCAGGAAGGCCAGGGGGCCCGTGGGCAGGAAGCGCTGCCAGGCGGTCTCCCGGTGCCATTCCCGCAGTCCCACGTTGGCCACGATGGCCCGCTGGTCGTAGAGCCAGCCGCGGGCGGCGATACCGACGCGGCCGCGCACCCGCGAGTCGCGCCCGTCCGCTCCCACCAGCAGCCGGGCGTCGATCCGCCGTCCGTCTTTCAGGTCGAGGCGGGCCGCGTCGGTGGTGAGCTCGATCCCGTCCATCTCGGCCGGACACAGCAGGGTGACCTCTTCGGTCTCTTCCAGGCGCTCCCAGAGGGCGAGCTGGGTCGCCCGATTTTCCACGATGTGCCCCAGGTCGGGCTCGCCGAGTTCGGCGCTGTCGAAGTGGATGCCGCCGCCGGTAATGGCGTCCCAGACGTACATTTCCCGGTAGGGGCTGACCCCGAGCTCCAGGAGCCTGGACCAGACCCCGAGCCGTTCGAGGATCCGCTGGCTGGCGCGGTTGAGGGCCGACACCCGCAGGTCGATCTCTCCCGGCGGCCAGGTGCGCCGGGGCTCGCGGGTTTCCACCAGGGCGATGCGCCAACCCTTGCCGAGACAGGCGCAGGCCAGGGCGGCCCCGACCATGCCGCCGCCGACGATCAGGATATCGAATCGGAGGTCCCGTTCAGGCATCTTCGCTCCCCAAGGGCAGGCCGCGCGCGAGCCGGGGTTGGCACACCCCTCCCAGGCCCATGAAGCGGCGGGTGACGAAACGGCGCGGTCCGGGGAGGAGAGCCAGACTCAGTAAACCCAGGTCTCGGCCCCAACGCACCGGCGGCCAGGGATTGACGAACATCCGGGCCAGGGTGTCGGTGGCCGCGACCACCGCGGCCTGGTCCCGTCCCCGCAGGCGGCGATAGGCGTCCAGCGTTGCCTCGCCGCCGGGGTCCGTGCCCTCGCGTCGGGCCCGGACCACGACCTCGGCCAGCGCCGCCACGTCCCGCAGCCCCAGATTGAAGCCCTGCCCGGCCACCGGGTGCAGGGTGTGGGCGGCGTTGCCGATGAGCACCAGGCGCCGACCCGCCGACTCCTGGGCAATCGTCAATTTGAGGGGATAGGTCAACCGCCGTCCGGGGTGGGTGAATTTTCCCATCCGATAGCCGAAGCGGTCCTGGAGTCCGGCGAGAAATTCCTGGTCGGAGAGGTCCCGCAGCCCGGCCGCGTCCTGGGCGCGGGCGGTCCAGACCACGGAGTAGCGCCCTTCGGTCATGGGCAGCAGGGCCAGAGGTCCGGTCTCGGTGAAGCGTTCGAAGGCCACGCCGGTTTGGGGCCGCGCGGGCGTTACCGTGGTAATCAGGGCGTGGTGGCCGTATCCCTGTTCCCGCACGGCAAACCCGAGGCGCTTGCGGATGGAGGAATCGCCGCCGTCGGCGGCCACCAGCAGGCGGGTCCGCAGGAGTCGTGAATCGCCGCCCACGGCCACCTCCAGATCGACCCGTTGCGGCAGCGCCCGCACCCCGAGCAGGCGCGCCGGACACAGGAACTCCACCCCGCCCAGGCCGCCCTGGATGGCGCGACCGAGCAGGCGCGCCGGGGCCACATAGCCCAGGGCCGCCACGCCCGCCTCCCGATGATCCAGCCGGGTAAAGCCGAACCGGCCCCGGTCGGAGACATGGACCTGGCGGATCGGCTCGGCACCGGGTTCGATTCCCCCCCACAGGCCGATGCCCTCGAAGATGCGGCGGCTGCCCCAGGCGAGGGCGATGACCCGCTCGTCATAGCTCGGCTGGGCCTTTGAGCGCGGCGGCACGGCCTCCAGCACGCACAGCCGCAGGCCGGTGGAAGCCAGGGCGCAGGCCAGGCTGCCCCCCACCAATCCACCGCCGACAATCACCAGATCGTACTCGTTCAATTTCCCGGAACCGCTGGTTTCAGCCATGAATCACACGAAAGACGAAATTGTTCCTTGTCAGTAGCTGGAATAATTTGTAATGACCTTGTGCGATCTTGCAAACCCTTGGCAACCATCGATGCTATGTCCTTAAGGTCATGGAATTGCATTAGTCGCGTACATTCCAAAACCACCTCCCGAAAAGCACGTTGACCTTCCAATTCATCGGTGCGCCGCTGTGGTAAGATGCCCTCACACATAAAGCAGAATATCTCCTCGGCCTTCTCCGATTCGGATTTGTAGGCATAGAGCCTGTCTATCTTTTCCCATAGGGCGGATAAACGTGGTTGACTTCTCGCTTCAGAGAGCGCAGCTAGAAATTTCTTCTTGTCTTTGGAGGTAAATGTATTAATACCAAAATGCCCGAGGACTTCATGTCTAGCTACTCTCCTAAACTCATTTTCATTATGGATGTTGGAAGTGGCAAAGGCAGCAATTCGGCTGGCAGGAAGGTAGGCACCAAGAATCCTTCCTAACCGCTCGATGGTTGCAGCTTTATGGAAGGCTTCCTCCTGTGTTGCCCGTACTTTGTATCGTATTTGACAAGCACCTGGATAAACGGCGCAAAACTCAATAATCAGTATTTTTCCTTGGTCAACTGATAGTGCCATCAGGCTTTACCTTTGCTTTTTCTATCGTCTTCCCGGGTAACCTCATCTTCTTCGGCCAATTTCCGTAGCTCCCTGCTTATGATTCTGGTCCGCTCATCATAGACGAATAGCGGAAGTTCGGCTGATGGTCGATCATCGTCTTCAATAAAGGTCGGCTCCGGTTTTGTTGTGCGATACATTGTTCAGTCCTCTAAAATCCGGTCGTTCCCGCGGCCGTGGTTTTTGTCTCCGGTTTCGGTTGCACCGGGAACCGGTGGTTTTCCGCCGGACATGCAGGATTCGATATCCGCGACTGTTTTGGGCGCGCGGGCGGACAGGACCTCGTTGCCTTCGGGGGTAATCAGGATGTCGTCTTCGATGCGGATCCCCAGGTTGCGATAGCGGGCGGGGACCTCGGTGCGATCCGCCGGGATATAGAGGCCGGGCTCCACCGTGAGCACCATGCCGGGTTCGAGCCGTCGCCATTTGCCGTCGACGCGGTAGTCTCCGACGTCGTGCACGTCCATGCCTAACCAGTGGCCGGTGCGGTGCATGAAGTAGGGCTTGTATTTTTCCTTCTTGATGAGTTTGGGCACCGCCCGGCTCCCGCCCTTGAGAATCCCCAGCTCCGCCAGCCCCGCGGTGAGGGTGCGCACGGCGGCCTTGTGCATGTCGTGCCAGCGGTTGCCGGGAATCGCCTTGGCGATGGCCGCTTCCTGGGCCGCCAATACCAGTTCGTAGAGCGCCCGCTGGGGCGGGCTGAAGCGGCCGTTGACCGGAAGGGTACGGGTGATGTCCGAGGCATAGCCGGCCAGCTCACAGCCGGCGTCGATGAGCACCAGGTCGCCGTCCTCGAGCCGGCGGCGATTGTCCACATAGTGCAGCACGCAGGCGTTGGCGCCGCTGCCGACGATGGGGGGATAGGCCTGGAAGCGCCCGCCGCGGGCGGTGCAGGTCTCGACGAACTCCGCCTCCAGTTGGTATTCCCACAGCCCTGGCCGACACAGGCGCATTACCCGGCGGTGGGCGGCGGCGGAGATGCGGGCCGCCCGTCGCATCAGCGCGCGCTCGGCCCGGCTCTTGCGCAGACGTTGTTCGGATAGCAGCCGCTCCAGGACCACGAACTCCGTCGGCGCCCGGATCCCGGCGCGGGCCTTGCCCCGTACTACCCCGACCCACCGCATCAGACGCCGGTCGAATTCCGGGTCCACGCCTACCGGATAGTAGACCCGATCCCGGTTTTCCAGCAGCCGGGGCATGACCTTGTCCAGCCGAGCGATGGGGTAGGCCGTGGCGGCGCCGAAATCCCGCCGGACGCCATCGACGCCGGCGCGCGCGCCCTCCCATTGCTCCCGCTCGGCGTCGCACGGGCGGCAGAAGACCACCAGCTCGCCCTTTTTGCGTCCCGGAACCAGGACCGCCAGCGCCTCCGGCTCGGGGAAACCCGTCACATAGGAGAAATCGCTGTCCTGGCGATAGGGATAGCACACGTCGCGGTTGCGAACGGATTCGGAGGCCGCCGGCAGCAGGGCGATCCCGGTGGGGCCCACGGCGGCGACCAGCCGCCGGCGGCGGCGGCGATATTCCGCCGCGGTCATTGGTCAGCCTCCTTTGGAGGTCGCAAAAGCCCATCCCTGGGCTTTGCGACTGGCGAATCGGAACATGGCGACTTCCCGATTCGGTAGTGGTAAATACCTAACTGGTAAAGTGGCTGATCGTCCATAAGAATTAATAGGACAGGATTAACAGGATTTTTCAGGATTGACAGGATTTTTCTTGTCGCCCGTACAGAGCTGGCCCGTAAGGGTAGCCGGTAGTGCTCAATGTCTAACTGGTAAAGTGACTGATCGTCCATAAAACTCAAGCCTGAAGAGTCAGAGAGAGCACCGGATCACCCGTTACCATTCAGGTAGTTACCCCCCGATTCTTTTGAACCGGGCGGTCCGTCCCTGGACCGCGAGTCTGCTCCTCGTAAACCAGCATGGCCGCCACCCGGACGAATTCCGTCAGCTCCGTCAGGGCCTGCTCGTTCACCTCGGAATCGTCCAGGTCCTGGAGATCGAGATGGGTAATGGCGGCAAAGTCGTCGCAGACCTCCCGCGCCGGCCCCGAGAACCGACGTGCGTCCAGCCCGGCGAGTCCGAGGCCGAAGAGAAAGCCGCGGCTCCAGTCGTAGAGCCTCTCCGCCCGCTCCGCCAGGGATCTCGAGTCGTCAGGCAACAGAGGGGTGAAACCCAGGTGCGGGTCGGCGATCCCGGCGCGGGTCCGCGCCGCCAACTCCTGCAGGGAACGCCGGCACGCCCCGGTCGCGGGATCGGCATCGGCGGCATCCCCGAGCAGCTCGGCGATCCAGGACTCCGCCGCCTCTGGCCCGTCGCCGCCGCACAGCATGGCGCACAAGATGCCATGGGCCTCGGCGGCGCTGGGGCCCAGCGCGGAGACGGCAAGGCATGCGTCGAGCTCCCGATAAGGGTGCGAAAAATCCGATTCCTGCATCGCTGGGGCCGGCATCGAAAACCGTGGAGGGGGCTTAAAGTAGCCTTAAATCATCATAGCATGACGCGCAACGAATTGACCCCGGAGCCGACGCCTTCTATAGTTGCGTGGAACTACTTCTCAGGGAAGCTGATCCGGTGGCGAATTTCGACCTCGATACCCTAGAACGGCAGGTGGAGGAACTGATCCGCGTCTGCCGTCGCCTCACAGAAGAAAACACCTCGCTACGAGAGCGCCAGGAACACCTGGTCGCGGAGCGTGCCGAGCTCGTCGAGAAGACCGAGCTGGCCCGAAACCGCGTGGAAACCATACTCTCGCGTCTGAAATCCATGGAAGAAGAGCTATGAGCGAAGAACCCTTTGCCGTCTCGGTCCATATCCTGGACAAGGAATACCTGGTTTCCTGCGTGCCGGACGAAGAGGCGGGGCTGCGTGAGACCGCGCGTATGCTCGATCAACGGATGCGCGAGATCCGCAAGACCGGGCGCATTCTCGGCGGCGACCGGATCGCCGTCATGGCGGCCCTCAACATCATCTACGAGCTGAACAGGCTCCAATCCGGCGACATACCGCCGCTCGCGCCGGATCTCGACCGACGCTTGGGAGACCTGCAACGGCGCCTCGACACCGCCCTGGCGGCGCAACCGCGGATAGACGCGCCGGACGAATCGGTATAACCTTAAATTCAGACATCCCCTGCGGTGTTCGCGAGCGACCTGGGTATTTTCTTGAGCCTAACTCGTACCCTGGGGACCGAGACGAGGAAGCCGTTGTGCATGTCCGCCCCGAGCGGAAAGCCTGAAGCCGAATCCTTAGGTCCCCACTTGGACCTACCGGTTCAAGAACAAAGGTCGCGTCGGCACCGGCGGGGGATGTCGCTCCCGCTTCCCCCATGGCCTCCACCGGCGTCCTCAGACACCGCCTGCAAAGCGCCCGTAGCGCGCTCAGCCCCTCCGAGCAACGCCGCCACGCTCGCGCCCTCGCCCGCCTGCTGGGCCGCCAAGCCCTCTTCCTGCGCGCCCGCCGCGTCGGCCTCTACCGGAGCACCCACGGCGAAATCGACCCCCTGCCCCTGATGCGGCTGCCCCAGGCGCGGCGCAAACTCCGCTTCCTGCCCGTGCTTCGGCCCTACCCCCGGGGAAGGCTCTGGTTCCTGTCCCACCGGCCGGGCGACCCCCTGATCGACAACCGCTTCGGCATCCCCGAGCCCCGTTTGCGCAACCGGCGGGTTCGACTCCCCTGGGCCCTGGACCTGCTGCTGATCCCCCTCGTCGGCTTCGACGCCCGGTGTAACCGGCTCGGCATGGGCGGCGGCTACTACGACCGCACCCTCGCCTACCTGCGCCGACGCCGCCGCTGGCACCGCCCCCGGCTGGTGGGCATCGCCCACGAATGCCAGCGGGTGGAAGCCCTGACGCCGAACCCCTGGGATATACCCCTGGACCTGGTGGCAACGGAGACACGGCTCTATGCACGAAAGGATTTGCAGGCTGGGTCGCACCCACCAGAAACATCGAGGACCGCAGGGCGGGAAAGCACAGCGCATCCCGCCGCGTCGGTCATTCCGGAGCCAATACCTTGCAAGAGGTGATCGTAGGGAGGCACAAGTCCGCCCCAAGGTTTCGAGCGGCCAGAGGTATACTCCCTCTCCCACCGGGAGAGGGCCGGGGAGAGGGGGATCGAATAGCCGCGCCCCCTTTCCAATCCCGAAGCCACAAGGGTTCCAGTAAATCAAGAGGCTGTCCGGGAACCCCCCTTGCGGTAAAGGACGCAAAAAAATTTAACGGAATTAATCAGATAGAGACTGTCTAAAAAGTCAGTCTCGTAAGGGAAAAGGAGGTACTGGCCATCCATGGGTACTCGCTCTGGCTGTCGGATTGCGCGCGCGGTGGGGCTGATTCCACTACTCTGGCTCACATTCGCGTCCGCGGCCTATCCGGTGGAGTGGTCCGGCAACCTGGCCGTCGAGACACGCTTCTTTCCCTCCACCGCCCAATGGCCCGAACAAAGGAACGAGGGTCTGTCGCTCAGTTTCCAGCCCGAGCTCCGCCATCGCTGGCGCGACGGCGACCGGGGACTGACCTTCATCCCCTTCTTCCGGGTCGATAGCCTGGACAAGGAGCGCACCCACGCCGATATCCGCGAGCTCAGCTACCTGCACCTGACCGACGGCTGGGAGATTCGCGCCGGCATCGACAAGGTCTTCTGGGGGGTGGCCGAGTCCCAGCATCTGGTGGACATCGTCAATCAGACGGACCTGATCGAGAATATCGACGGCGAGGACAAGCTGGGCCAACCCATGCTGCGGGTCACCCGGGTGCTGGAGCAGGGCGCGCTCGATCTCTTTCTGCTGCCCTGGTTTCGCGAGCGCACCTTCCCCGGCGTCACGGGGCGGTTGCGCACGCCGCTGGTGGTCGACACCGACCAGGCCCGCTACGAATCCGACCGGGAGGAAGGGCGCCCGGATTACGCCCTGCGCTGGAGTCATACCAGGGGCGCCGTCGATCTGGCCCTCTCCTGGTTCGCCGGCACCGCGCGGGAGCCGGAGCTGATACCCGGCGCCAAGGACGGCGCGCCCGTCCTGATCCCCTATTACCCCCTGCTGCGGCAGGCGGGCCTGGAATTCCAATACACGGGCGAGGCCTGGCTCTGGAAGCTTGAGGCAGTGCATCGGGAAACCGAGCGGGAGAAGTATCGGGCGGCGGTGGGCGGTTTCGAATACACCTTCGTCGGCATCCGGGACACCCCCCTCGACCTGGGCCTGTTGGCCGAATACCACTACGACTCGCGCCGCTCGCGGGCGAGCTCGCCGTTGCAGGACGACCTTTTCATCGGCGCCCGCCTGACCTTCAACGACGCCCAGAGCACCGAGATACTCGTCGGCGGGATCCTCGACCTCCACCAGGGCAGCCGATCCTTCCGACTCGAGGCCAGCCGCCGCATCGGACAGAGCTACAAGCTCGCCATCGAGGGACAGCTCTTCGCGGACATCGACCCGGATGATCCACTGGCGGCATTCGCAACGGACGACTTCATCCGGATCGAGCTCATACGCTATTTCTGACTCCGGGAGTCCCGGACGGCTTTCATATCGAAACCGCTACCGGCAAACTAGTACCCCGTTTCACCCTATTTTACGCTCTCAGCGCGGCGAGAAGCGGCCAGATGCGAGGCGCGTGAGCGCAGGAATAGCCAGCCCTATTTCAAGCTCGCGCAACGACGCAGATGGCCGTTTCTCGTTGCGTCCGAAGGGAGCCCCCCAACCGCGCCAAGGCCAGGCGTGGCTCTCTCGCTCGGTGCTCTCCTCTCGCCTTGGCGCGATTGGGAGGGCTCTGAGGGTGAAAAATAGGGTGAAACGGGGTACTAGAGGCTGTCTAAAAACTCAAGCCATGCCACGCGGTTCAGGTCAGCTCCGGTCCTACCAGGCTGACTACGGCCTAAAGCCCCTCGCCCCTGGCGGGAGAGGGGTGGCAGGGAGAGGGGGAGTCAATGACTCCATACCAAGCAAAATCAATGGGTTAGTTTTTAGACAGCCTCTAAAGAGATGGCGCAAGACTTCAAACCACATCTGGACATCCTGCCGCTCTCACAGCGCCGTTTGTGGCGTGAGCTGAGCAGCGTGCCGGAAGAATTCACACTGTACGGCGGAACCGCCATCGCCTTGCAGCTGGGCCACCGTACAAGCCTGGATTTCGATTTTTTCTCGACCGTCTCCTTCGCGCCGGATCGCCTTTATGCCTCCCTGCCGTTTCTCGATGGCGCGCAAGTACTCCAGAGCAAGCCCGATACCCTGACCTGTCTGGTGGATCGCGGCGGGCCGGTGCAAGTATCCTGCTTCGGCCTGCCCAGCCTGGGCCGCGTAGCGGAGCCACTGCGCGCCCCTGACACTCACCTCAAAATCGCCGACCTGATCGATCTTGCGGGCATGAAGGCCGCCACGGTTCCACACCGGGCCGAAGCCAAGGACTACCTCGATATCGCCGCCATACTCGAAGCTGGCGCTATCGATCTTCCGACCGCCCTTGCCGCCGCCTCCGCTATCTACGGGCCGCAGTTCAACGCCCAGCTCACCCTCAAGGCCCTGTGCTACTTCCACGACGGGGACCTACCCTCCATTCCGCGGGGGACCAAAAACCGGCTGGTGCGCGCCGTGGCCGCCGTCGATCCGTCCCGGTTGCCACGCCTCGAACCGGTGCGCCCATGGACCCCCAGAGGACCGGAGAATGGCCGATGAAACCCCTGAAGCTCACTCCCGAGCTGGAGCGCGTGGCGCGGCGTACACTCTGGTTCAAACCACCCGAAGAGGCAATCCGCGATCCGGTACACTTCATCGCCCATGTATTGACCTACGGCGCCCACGAAGACGTGCGGACCCTGCGGCAGCAGATCTCCGACCAGGAATTGGCCGAGGCGATCCGCAACGCCCCGCCGGGGATATTCGACGCCCGCTCCTGGACCTACTGGAACCTCAAGATCGGGCGCTATCCCCCGCCGCCCCTACCGGAACGCAAATTCGGGTGATCCGAAACAGACGATTCTCAAATCCTACACCTCAAGACAAACTACGCCGACAACCCCAATTGCTATGCAAAAACCGGGCCGATGCGCAAAGCTTGGGTAGGATGGGCAAAGCCAGCGCCCGACAAGCTGGTCCGGAGTTCCAGGCATCTCCCAGGATTCCTGCGAGCCAAGGCTGCTTATAGGACGCACAAAGCGAGCGTGCCCATCAATCCTGCTAGGGGGTGTTCTCAATTGACCGAATCCCCCGAAAATCAAATGCAGCAAACCCATACCCTTGTCGGTGGGTCACCG
>JAIZWN010000110.1 GCA_020443945.1 Candidatus Thiosymbion ectosymbiont of Robbea hypermnestra
TCGCTCGGTGCTCTCCTCTCGCCTGGGCGCGGTTGGGAGGGCTCTGAGGGTGAAAAATAAGGTGAAATGGGGCACTACAACACTACCCGACTACCGCCCTGTGACGGAGAGCCAAGCCAAATGACAGTCGCCACCGAACGCGCCCGCAAGATCGCCCAGGTCCTCATCGAGGCCCTGCCCTACATTCAGCGTTTCCGCGGCAAGACCATGGTCATCAAATACGGCGGCAACGCCATGGTCGAGCAATCCCTCAAACAGGGCTTCGCCCGCGATCTGCTGCTGATGAAGCTGGTCGGCATCAACCCGGTGGTGGTGCACGGCGGGGGCCCCCAGATCGGGAGCCTGCTCGAACGGCTGGGCAAGAACAGCGAGTTTGTGCAGGGCATGCGGGTTACCGACCGCGAGACCATGAACGTGGTCGAGATGGTGCTGGGCGGTCTGGTCAACAAGGAAATCGTCAATCTCATCAACCGACACGGCGGCGCGGCCGTCGGTCTGACCGGCAAGGACGGGGACCTGATCCATGCCCGCAAGCTGCTCCTGCGCCGCGGCGCGCCGGAGCTGGAGGCTACGGAGATCCCGGATCTCGGCCATGTGGGCGAGGTGGAGAAGATCAATGCCGGCGTGGTCGATATGCTGGTACAGGGCGAATTCATCCCCGTCATCGCCCCCATCGGCGTCGGCGTGGACGGCTTCTCCTACAACATCAACGCGGACCTGGTTGCCGGCAAACTGGCGGAGGTGCTGGGGGCGGAAAAGCTCCTGTTGCTCACCAACACGCCGGGGTTGCTCGACGCCGCCGGCGCCCTCATCGGCGAGCTGGACGCGGAGAAGGCCGCCGAGCTGGTCCGCCAGGGCGTCATCGCCGGGGGTATGCTGCCCAAGGTAAAGTGCGCCCTGGAGGCGGTTCATGCGGGCGTGCGCTCCGCCCATATCATCGACGGTCGGGTAGAGCATGCCCTGCTGCTGGACCTGTTCACGGACGAAGGCGTCGGCACCCTGATCCGCGGGAAGGAGACCTAAGGACGGGGGACGGCGCTGCCGGTAGGGTGGGCTATGCCCACCACTAACCTTGGCGGACAGGTAACTGACAAAAACCATTTTTTATCCGCAGATTACGCAGATTTTCACGGATTATTTTCGTTTTTCGTCTGCGAAAATCCGCGGATCAGGACGCCTTCTCGGGCGACACCGAATAACGCCGAACAGATGTCCTCCCAGCCTGTTGAGCATGGGAAAATAAGGCCAAATCCGCGGATAAGGTAACCCGGATCGGAGAGGGGATGTCGGCACTCCTTCGTCATTGCGATCCGCCTCTCTGTTCTCCGATAACGCCGGCTTCCAGGAGCTCCAGGTAGCGCGCGGCGCTTGTGGCCTGGGTGTAGTCGGCGACCGCGGTCTTCAGTATCTCCGGCGGTAGCGGCTGGTCCAGGGTCTCGGCCATGGCCTGGCCCAGGGCCGGGATGTCTCCCACCGGGACCAGGGGGCCGTACCGACCGCCGTCCAGCAGCTCATGGGGTCCGCTGGGGCAATCCGTCGCCACCACCGGGGTGCCCAGGGCCATGGCCTCGGTGAGTACATTGGGCGATCCCTCCCAGCGGGACGAGAGCACGAACAGGTCCGCGCGGGCCAAGAAAGGATAAGGATTGGCCTGGAAGCCGGGCAGGTCCAGGTCGGCGGCTATCCCCAGCTCCGCGCTCAGGGCCGCGAGCCGCGCCCGTCCGCCGCCCGCGCCCAGGATGACCAGTCGGCAGGGGCGTTCCCCGCGGACCTGGGCGAAGGCGCGGAGCAAGGTCGGAAAGTCCTTCTGGCGCTCTAAACGACCGGCGCCGACGATGACCGGCGGTTGCTCGGGTTGGAACCAGGGGTGGTCGCAGAGCGCGGCGGCCAGTCCGGGGAGCTCCGGCGTGATCACGGGATTGCGAATCACCCGGATGCTCTCGCGGGCAATCCCGGCGATGTGGGCGGTATCCTCGGCAACCCCGGCGGAGACCGCCACGATCCGGTCTACCCGTGGATAGCTCCGGCGGATCGCCCCGAATCGCAGCCGGCGGGCCAAGGCGGTCTTTTCCGCCATGGCGGTGGAGACATGGGTGCCCAGGCGCATGACGATGCGGGTGTCGGTGCCCGCCAGGCGGCGGGCCAGGACCGCCGCGCGCCCGGCCCGATCCTTGGCCGCCAGCAGGGCGAGGGGGCGGTGTCGGCGCAGATAACGGGCCAGCGCCGGCACGGCCGTGAAGGTGTGACGGGCGCCCAGGTGTATCGGGTTCACCTGTGGCGGCAGGCGTGCGAAGTGGGGACCCTCGGTGCGCGTCAGGAGCAGGTCTACCCGCCGGCCGAGGTCCACGAAGCCGCGGATCAGGCTCACGACCATGCGTTCCACCCCGCCGTGACCCGAGAAGGAGACGAAGACGGCGATGGGAGGTATGGGATCGGGTGTCTTTACCCGCGCTGTGTTCCGATCAGACGACATTTCGATAAAGGGGGTATGACTTGAGAGGACGATCGGGGATGTCGAGTCCCGCCGAATTATAATTCACTTCGCGTCCTGAGAAATTGCAGGGAAAATTTTTCAAGGTCCCCTGTTAAGAGGAAGACCGCGGCAACCCCCCGGAGGAGGGCAAGCGGTGCTGATCGGTCGCGTAAAATGGTTCGACAACGCAGGTTCGGGTATCTTCCCGCTTTCGGCCGGGGCCGGTAAGGGCGTCCATTGACCCGCCGTGTCTCCTTGCCTATCTTGCATTCATGGGATTGCCGGTTTTTCCATGCAGTGCGATGGGAATCGCGCGGATGATCGGCGATGGCGTGCCAAAATTCTTGGTGGCTTGGTGTGAGAAAAAACCTTGAACATCGTTCCGATTCCGCGGCGCAAAAGCCCAGGGATGCTGAGGTATCCCCACAAAATCCGCCCTCGGTTCTGGCTCCTCACGCTCCAGCGTGGGAGCAAGTCCAGACGCTCCAGCGTCATGAAACCTTGGCCCGCTGGAGCGGCCACCATTGCGTTTCCACGCTGGAGCGTGGGAACGAGCCAACAACTTGTTGTTTTAGATCATAATAATGGGGGGATACCTCAGCCAGGGATGGGCTTTTGCGACACCCTCCAACAAGGGTAGGCAATCCATGAAGAGACGAATCATCGCTACCGACCAGGCCCCGCAGGCCATCGGGACTTATTCGCAGGCGGTGCGGGTGGGTGAAACCCTCTATCTCTCGGGCCAGATTCCCCTGGCGCCTGAGACTATGACGCTGGTGGAGGGCGATGTCCGGGCACAGCTCCGCCGGGTCTTCGATAACCTCTCGGCGGTAGCCGCGGCGGCCGGGGGCCGTTTGGCGGATGTGGTCAAGCTCACGGTCTTTCTGACCGACCTGGAAGACTTTTCCATGGTCAATCAGGTCATGGCCGAGTATTTCAGCGCGCCCTACCCGGCGCGATCGGTCGTCGGCGTCGGCGCCCTGCCCAAAGGATCGGCGGTGGAGGTGGATGCGATCCTGGTACTTGCGGGGTCCTAGGGGGTGTTCTCAATTAACCGAATCCCCCGAAAATCAAATGCAGCAAACCCATACACTTGTCGGTAGACCGCGCCGACTCGGTGTTCTCACACCAAGCCACCAAGCCACAAAGAATTCTTCCGTTGTCTGGGACGGCTCTTGGCGTTGCCGGCGCCACCGCACCGTCATTCCGGGTGGGACCCCGGCATCCAGCGGCCAGGGACGGCGACCCGAGGCCCCCCATCGAGAGCCGTG
>JAIZWN010000111.1 GCA_020443945.1 Candidatus Thiosymbion ectosymbiont of Robbea hypermnestra
CCCCGAAATCCGCGGTTTTGCATGTCTTTACAAGCTGTTACGTGAGTGGGGCGAAGGTTTTACCGGACAGTAGTGATAACCGATTGATTTTTAAAGACTCGCATCGGGAACAACTCTGATAAAGAAAGCGGGGCGTTGGTCGGCGAAATGGAGCAAGATGAAACGAATGCGATCGAAGCCGTGGCAGAACAGCGACTTGAGGGGGCGCTGGAGAGTTTTTTAACCGGGATGGGTTGACGGCGACTATGAATCTCGCCGACCCGATAAGCCCAGACGAAGGCCAAGGCCAATAGGGCAATGAGCTTACTGATCCGGTCGGGATGAGTCAGATGGGTATCCTCAAAGCGAAAGCCGCGCGATTTCAAGCACCCGAACAGGGTTTCGATTTCCCCGCGTCGGGCATAATCGGCCAGCGCCTGCTCGGGTTGATCGGTGGTAACCAGGATCAACAACTCGCCGTTGTCCAGCCCCAGCGCCACCACATGCAGGAGGCCCCCCCACACCGAACGACGCCCACTTAGCACGCGTTGCGCGCCGGGCGGGAGCGAACCCAGCAGCACCCGCGCGGGAAGCTGCTGGTTGCGAGAGTTGGGGATAAGGGTATTGTGTTTGATCCGAATCCGAAAGGGGATGCCCTGACGATGCAGATACTCGAACCAGGCCCGACCGACAAACTCCCGGTCGGCCAGCAGCGCGCCGATGCGCTCGCGTCCGAACACCTTCACGAAGCGTTCGAGCAAGGCGATGCGCTCGTCGGTATTGGAGTTACCCGCCTGATCCAACAACATCCACATCACCGGGACGGCCACCCCACGGTAAGCAATCCCCAGCATCAAGATGTTGATCTGGTGACGACCGAAGCACCAATTGGTTCGGTCCAGAGTCAGGTGCCATGGTCCCTCACCTAAGGGCATCAGGCTGACCACCAAGCCGGCCCAGGCTTCGAGGTTCAGTTCGAAGCCACGCAAAAACCGTTGCAACCGTTTGTAGTTGGATTCTGGTTTGACGCGACCGTTGAGTGCCGTGGCTAATTCGGCCAGGTTGACGGTCCTGACCTGAAACAGGGCAACGATGAAATGAGCCAGGAAGCTAATGCGGGCTCCATGCCAATCCAACTGCCGGGCCAAAACTTCCTTCAGGGCCGACTGGGGGAAGGGTGATCTCATGGCTGATCCGTTTTCAGTTGAACATCTGTGCTACAAAGAACCAATATCAAATCATAACCTTAACTTTTTGTCCTGTACTGAGGGCTTGGTGTGAGAATACCGAGTCGGCGCGGTCTCCCGATCAAGTGTATGGGTTTGCTGTACCTGATCTGCGAGGGGATTCGGTTAATTGAGAACGTCCCCTAGTGCCCCATTTCACCTTATTTTTCACCCTCAGAGCCATCCCAACCGCGCCCAGGCGAGAGGAGAGCACCGAGCGAGAGAGCCACACCACGCCTGGCCTTGGCGCGGTTGGGGGGCTCCCTTCGGACGCAACGAGAAGCGGCTATCTGCGT
>JAIZWN010000112.1 GCA_020443945.1 Candidatus Thiosymbion ectosymbiont of Robbea hypermnestra
CCCCGAAATCCGCGGTTTTGCATGTCTTTACAAGCTGTTACGTGAGTGGGGCGAAGGTTTTACCGGACAGTAGTGATTGTTGATAATTTTTTAATTGAGAACACCCCTAGAACATGAGTCGCAATTTCGTGCAAATAGCCAATCTTGCGCGACGCTATTGCGAGCTGATCGAGGCGTCCGGCAGCGAAAATACATCCTGGCTCAAGGAGATCGTGACCTTGTTCCCGAAGCTCGCGGCCGCGATCGATTCCCTCGGCCAGCGTACAGGCAACGGCGTCGTGGCCCTGGTGCCGGATCTGGAGGCGCGCTTCGAGCTCTACAGCCATCTGGCCGAGCTTCTGGCCGACCGCGATCCCTACCGGTTGGCCTGCGACCGGGTAGGGAATTCCCAGGTGATGACCGGGAGTCTCGCGGACGATTTGACGGATATCTACTGCGAGCTCAAGCATGGCCTGCGTATGCTCGATCAAAATCCCGAGCTTTCACTGAACGCCTGGCAGGAAAGCTTCACCCGTCACTGGCGTTACCACCTGGCCGATGCGCAGCAACACCTTGTGGCCCTGGCCTCAGGGGGGCGCCTGTAGCGGCGGGCGGCAAAGAGGGTGAATCCCCCCGGTCTTTGCTGCTATCCTAGCGATTGATGCCACATTTACCGGAGATCATTCAATGTCGGCGGTTCTCACCGAGCAAGACCTTTCCCTGACCATGCCTGCCCAGGACAAGATCGGGGAGCTTTTCTCCCAGGTCGAGGACGGTATCGAGGGCGTGCGTGTGTTCGCGAGCCCAGGCGGATGCAGCGGCATCAGCTTCGGCATGACCTTCTCGGACAGCGTCAACGACGATGACGGTGTCCTGGATACCGGCGGCTTCAAGGTCATTGTCGACGAGGGTACGCTCCCGTATCTGCGCGGAGTCGAGATCGATTTCGTCGATCGCGGCGATGGCAACGCCAGCTTCGTATTCAACAACCTCCCCACCATGGGTGGCGGTTGCGGGACCTGCGGATCGGCCAGCAGTTGCGCCTGATCTGAATTCCACTTTTTCTCCGTTCTCCGGCCACCACCGGACCGGTTACCGGGCCATGCCTCGCCCCCTGTGGAGGGGGTCGCACAAGCCCATCCCCGGGCCTTTGCGCCGCGGAAGCGGAATCGGCAAATGGCGCTTTCCCGATTCCTTTCTTTTCAACGGCTGGTCGCCGTTGAAAATGGCGGTCCATTGGGAGGAGGTCGTCGCATGATCGCGGTCGGCATTGTCGGTGGAACCGGTTACACGGGTTCGGAGCTGTTGCGCATCCTGGCGGGCCACACGCAGGTTTCACTGATGGCGATCACATCGCGGGCGGAGGCCGGCAGTGCGGTGGCGGAGCGCTTTATCCATCTGCGCGGCCAGGTGGACTTGGTCTTTACCGAGCCGGATCCCTCCCGATTGTCCGAATGTGACCTGGTGTTCTTCGCGACCCCCAACGGGACCGCCATGAAGCTGGTGCCGGAGCTGTTGGCACGGGGCACGCGCGTCATCGACCTCGCCGCGGACTTTCGGCTCAAGGACGGCGCCTTGTGGGAACGCTGGTACGGCATGCCCCATGCCTGTCCCGAGCTCCTCGCGGAGGCCGTCTATGGCCTGCCCGAGCGCAATCGCGAGGCGATTCGATCGGCGCGCCTGGTCGCCAACCCAGGCTGCTATCCGACCGCGGTTCTGCTGGGCTTTCTCCCCCTGCTGGAGGCGGAGCTGGTGGATCCCGGCTGGCTGGTAGCGGACGCCAAATCCGGGGTCAGTGGGGCCGGCCGCACGGCCAGCGTGGGGATGCTGATGGCCGAGGTCGGTGAGAGCTTCAGGGCCTATGGGGTGAGCGGGCACCGCCATCTGCCCGAGATCGCCCAACAACTCATGGCCGTTACCCAAACCGAGCCGCGGCTGACATTCGTTCCGCATCTGGTTCCCATGATTCGGGGTATCCAGGCGACACTCTACGCCCGGCTCGAGGGCTCCGGCGTGGACCTCCAGGCCCTGTTCGAGGAACGCTATGCGGCCGAGCCCTTCGTCGATGTACTGCCCGCCGGGTCGCACCCGGAAACCCGCTCGGTCCGGGGCAGCAACTACTGCCGGATCGCCGTCGCCGAGCCGCCGGACCGCGGCACGGTCGTCGTACAATCGGTCATCGACAATCTGGTCAAGGGCGCCGCCGGTCAGGCCGTTCAGAACATGAACCTGATGTTCGGTCTGGATGAATCCACCGCCTTGGCGAATCCTGCCTGGTTACCCTGAAATTCGGCGTCATGGCTCGACCGAGTGCCCCATTTCACCTTATCTTACATCCTCTTAAGCCCCCAAACGCGCCAAGGCACAGCAAGCAGGAATCGCTTAAACTGTGCTATCGACTGGGCACGTTTGGGGGGCTCCCTTCGGGCGCGGCGAGAAACGGCCAGCCGCGTCGTTGCGCGAGTTAAAATAGGGGTGGCTATTCCTGCCCTACGTGTCTCATAATCGATTGTTATCCTTAGACAATTTTTAATTGAGAACGCCCCTAGGTTTATGTTTGCCCCCAGGATTATCCAACCGCCGAGCGGTACTTCGCGCACGGTTTTCGTCCTCTCGATTCTGGCGGCATTCGCGGCCGCAATCGTCGGGGCCTTCTCCGTCGGGACACAGGTCGGGATCGAGACCTCGAGACCGCTGGACAAGCACATGCGCATGACCGCGAGCAAGTGCAACGCGCTGTCCGAGCAGGTCTCGAACCTGGAGCACCAAAGCACGGTTCTGAAGCGATCGCAGCAGATCGATCAGGAAATCGACCGTAACCTGTCGAAACAGCTGAAAAAAGCCCAGGATGAACGACTCGCGCTGGAAAAAGAGGTGTCCTTCCTGCGGCGTTTGATCCGGAAGGGCGGCAGTGGAATCCTGCAACCGAAGGATTTCAAGGTGGAAAAGACCGGTGAACCTGGTATGTTCCGATACAACTTCACCATCCGGCAGCTGGTCCAGGACTTCGGCCGGTCCACCGGGAAGGTCGAGATACGGGTTATCGGTAAGCGTAACGGCAGAAAGGCGACCCTGCCCCTCGATAAACTGGCGGGCTCCGAACCGCCGAAACACAAGATGGGATTCAAGTACTTTCAGGTTTTTCGGGGTCTTATCAAAATACCCGATAACTTCGAGCCGGAGAAACTGGTCGTCGAGGTCAGGCCGAAGACCAGTAAGTTGATCCCCGTCAGCGAAACTTTTCCCTGGCCGCATTGAATACGGGGGAAGCGATGGCTTTTTGGGACTCGAACAATCCATTCCGTAAAGGCACTTCCGGCTTAGAAATCACCACAAGCGGCGGAAAATCACCGATGGGAAAAAAGAAACGGCGGTTACCGGCCTATAACTCGGTTATCGGCGGAGATACCGAAGTAAGTGGGGATATTCGCTTCGTCGGCGCCTTACACGTCGATGGCAAAGTCACGGGCGACATCACCGGACAGGCGCCGAGCGAATGTGCATTGACCTTGGGACAGACAGGCACCATCGAAGGCGATGTCGACGTTGCGCATGTGGTGCTCAACGGCACCGTCAAAGGCGACGTCCGGGCCATCGAGCGGGCCGAGTTGGTCTCGGGGGCGCGTATCGACGGCAAACTCTACTACCGCGCGCTCCAGGTGCCTGAAGGCGCGGAGATCAACGGGGAAGTGGTGCACATAGACGACTCCCAAATCCCGCAGCCATCGCCTCCGGACGAAGAAGAACCCATCGGCAGCAAAAAATATCCGGCGGACGGCGAAGCCGATCCGGCGGACCCCAAGACAACCTGAAGTCCCCATCGAGAATAGGGGACCTTGAAAGATTCAAGGTCCCCAATACGGGATCCATTACACCCTGCGCAATTCAGTGGTGTTGTAATTTTGTTGTCCCTGGGTATATACGCTGAATCCCGGAAACAACAAAGTTAGAACACTACCTGCAATTCCACGGACGGCCTCATCCATACCTTCCACCGGTCAGCCGGCGGCTGTACAAATACAGCGAGAACTCCCTATGTTCGATCAAGCCTCGATATTGGAGCGGCTGGGCGTCTTCATGATACGGGATTTCATGGAGCCCGGATTTTGTCGGCAAATACTCGAGGAGGCCCGGCGGACGACCCTCTTTAGGCCCGGTGGCATCACGAATCCCGACGGCAAAACCATCATCGACGAAAGCGTCCGTAAGGTACAGGAAACCGGTTTGCCGAAATCCATTTTCGATACCGTGGGCCAAAAGCTGGAGGCGATCAAGCCGCAATTGGAAGCGAAATTCGAGGTAGAGCTGGTCGATAGGCAGGGCCCCCACTTTCTGCTCTATCGAAAGGGCGATTTTTTTATGCCCCACGGGGACCAGGTATACAGTGGGGATGGCCTGAACTATGCCCAGAGGCGGCGCGTGTCCGCCGTCATTTTCGTGAACGGCGAACACCCGACCGAGGACGAAGAGCCGGCCCCCGCGGAAATCGATTGTTACGAAGGTGGGGACTTGGTGTTTTACGGCCTCCTGGAACGTGAAGAGATGGCCCGGGTCGGCTTCTCGTTGAACGGGCGACCGGGCTTGTTCGCCGCCTTCGACAGCACGGTAATCCATGAAGTCAAGCCCGTGACGGCGGGTGACCGCCTGACCATCGTCGCCTGGTTCCTGGGGGAATAGGCGGCAAGATCCAAGCGGTTCGCACAGCGGACCCTACATCTTCCGATCAAACCAGGTTAGCCAGATACCGCTGAGGAGCCAAGAGTAGGCCCAGGTACCGGCGAGGATCAGGGCGAAGGCGACGATGATATCCGTGGTGCTGCCGTTCAGGGAGAAGGCCGGTACATACCCGAAAAGGAAGGGACCCAGGTAGAGGAACTTGGCGAATTTGAAGGCGCTGAAGGCCGTGCGCCACATATTGGCCTTGGCGATGGTAGCGCCCGCGAAGGCGGCGATGCAGACCGGCGGCGTGATGTTCGAGTCCTGGGATAACCAGTAGACGATCATGTGGGCCGCGATGGGATTAACGCCCAGCTCGGTCAGCGCCGGTACCGCCACCACGGCCGTGATCAGGTAGGCCGCGGTCACGGGTACGCCCATGCCGAGGACGAGGGAGGCCAGGGCGATCAACAGGATGGTCAGCCACAGCTTGCCGTCGGCCAGCTCGATGACGATGTCCGCGAAGGTGAGCACCAAGCCGCTGTAGGTCAGCACGCCGATGATGATGCCGATTACGCCGACCGTGGCGCCGATCTTGAGGCTGGTGAGGGTGCCCTGGCGGGAGGCGATCAGAAATCCGCGCAGCTCCGAGCGGATGTCCGCCCCCCGGGCGTGGCGTCGGTAGAGCAGGGCGGCGGCGAGGAGCAGGCCGTAGAGGAGCGGCAGGTTTTCCGCGAGCGTCGCCGCCGGCCCGGTTGTCGCCTCCGCGCCGAGCAGGGGGGCCAGGGCGGCGGAGAGCCACTGCGCGGGGGCGCCGATCCCGGCAGTAAAGACCGTAGCGGCCTCGGGTCCCAGCGCCCGGTCCAGTCCGGCCGCCAGCCAGCCGCTGGCGAGCACCAACAGCATGATAACGGCCAGGGACGGATCGATCCGGGTCTCCGTTCGCTTGTGGCTGACCAGGATACAGGTAGCCAGCCCCAGGACGGCGGAATAGCCGGGCGAGTAGCCGCCGAGCATGAAAATGGTGATGACCACCAGCGGCAGGATGTAAACCCACTCGTGCCGTAAGATGGCCTTGCTGTTCTGCCCGGACTTCTCGCCGCGGATGCCGAAGCGTTTAGCCTCGTAGTGGACCATCACGAAGACGCTGAAGAAATACAGCAGTGCCGGAAAGACGGCTACCAGCATGATCTGGGCGTAGGGAACACCGGTGAGCTCCGCCATGATGAAGCCGCCCGCCCCCATGATGGGCGGCATGAACATGCCGCCGATGGAGGCGGCCGGCTCGATGCCGCCCGCCACATGGGGACGGAAGCCTGCCTTCTTCATCATGGGGATGGTAAAGGCGCCGGTGGACACGGTGTTGGCGATGGCGCTGCCCGAGATGGAGCCGAACAGCCCGCTGGCGATGACGGATACCTTGGCCGGTCCGCCGATCCTGTGGCCGACCGCAGCCAGCGGGAAGTCGATGAAAAAGCGTTGAGCGCCGCTCGCCTCGAGAAACGCCCCGAAGATCACGAACAGAATGATGTAGGTAGCCAACACATTGGCCATGATCCCGAACACGCCGTCGCTCTTGTAGAAAATGCTGGTGCACAGGTCGGGAAAGGTGTCGCCGGCATGGGAGATGAGCTCCGGGGCATAGGCCCCGTAGACGCCGTAGAGGAGCATGATGGCGCCGATGACGACGAAGAGGTTGCCGACGACCCGGCGCGCGAGCTCGATGCCAATCAGCACGCCCACCATGGCGATTGCCTTGTCGAGGTCCGTCTCCGCGCCGGCGCGGTAGTTGATGGCCTCGAAGTTCGCGATCCAGTAGCCGATGCAGACAATGGAGGCGGCGATCAACGAGTAATCGAGGAGTCGGCCCAGGCGTCCCGGCGTCCGGTAGATCAAGAAGACCAGGCAATAGGTAATGAGGACATAGATGCCGCGGTGGAGCTGGGTCGGCGCCGGCTCGATAACCGCGGAGTATGCATAGAAAAGCACCAGGCCGAGCGCCAACAGGTCGAAAACGCGCTGTTCCGGGCCGGTGAGCTTCTCGAACAAGGACCCTCTCCTGATGCTACCTTAGTCACATGCGCCTTTGCGGTTCAAAAGGTGATTACCGTACCGGCACCTCCAGCGAATCGGGGTAGAGCTCGATCCCCAACTTTTTCCCGACCGGGCGCGCCAGCTCGTCGATCATGGGCGAGACTACAATCATCCGGTCCGCCTGTCGGTGGTGTCGCTTCTCATAGAACCGAACCTTGCGCGCGAAGGCGTGCATGTCGGATTTACTCATGGATGATTTGAGCTCGCAGAGAATCAAGAGGCCGTTCTTGATAATCACGTCGAGCTCGACCTGATCCGGTTGACCGAAGACCTCGCCTGCCTCGTCGAACTCGGTCACATTGAGCACCTCCACCCCGAAGCTCTTTTCCAGGATGGCGGCCAAGGCATCGCGGAAGGCCCGCTCCGATTGGGTACCCCAACGCGCGCCCACAGCGGTGGTCGAGCGCGCCAATCTGTCCACCTTCTCATTCATTTTGTCGAATTGGGTATCCCAATGCGCGCCCATGGCGGCAGTCGAGCGCGCCAATCTGTCCACCTTCTCATTCACTTCGTCGAAGCGTCGGTTGGATTCCTCCCACTTACGGTTTTGCTCGTCCCATCTACGTTTATCCTCGGCCTTTTGCTCCTCCCATTTGCGATTTTGTTCGTCCCACTTACGGTTTTGCTCGTCCCATCTACGCTTATCCTCGGCCTTTTGCTCCTCCCACTTACGCTTATCCTCGGCCTTTTGTTCCGCCCATTTACGGCTTTGCGCCTCTCGCTCCCGCGCCAGCTCATTCAGCATCCGGGTAAAACGGTCCTCCGTTTCCACCTTAGAGGGAAAGTGCTCGCGCGCAACGCTCAGAATATGGTCGCCGAGTGATGGATCGCTACGCAGCAGCTCCGGGAGATGGCCGCGCATGGTGCGAACCATCTCTTCTTCCGTCACAAATCCAGTCATGGTAGCAGCCCCTTTTCTTTCCAGAACCTCTCGGCGCCCGGATGCAGGGGGGTGAGGTTCCTGTTGATGCCGCCGATGCCGGTCTTCAGGCTCATTTCCTCGAAGGTCGTTTTCTGGTCGCGCATGTATTTGAGCCCTTTCTCCGTGTAGAGCTTGGACAGCAAATCATAAACGATATCATCCGGAACCTCGGCGTTGGCGACCCACAGGGCCGAGTCCTGGAAGGAGGGTACGTCTTTATCGACGCCCTTGTAGGTTCCCGCCGGGATCTCAATCCGGGTGAAGTAGGGATATTTCTCGTAGAAACCGCTCTCGACGGCATCCTTGTGAAGATCGACGAGGTCGATGTCGTTGGTCTGGGCGGCCGTCATCACAGCACCGGAGGGAAAGCCGGTAAACAGCCAGAAGACATCGAGCTGGTTGTTTCCAAAGGCGCTGGCGGCGTCGTTATAGCCCATGGCGTTGCGCTCGATCTTGTCCCAGAGCCCCAGGTGGGTGAAGAAAAGCTCGCAGTTGGCGAAGGCCCCCGAGCCGGCGTTACCCACGCCGACCTTTTTGTCTTGCAGGTCCTTCACGCTGGTTATGCCGGAGTCCTTGCGCACTATCAGCTGGGCGGGCGATCCGTAGAGATGGGCCACCGCCAATACCTTGTCGTATTTTCTGTCGTCATGCTTCAATTTGCCTTCACGCCCGAGATGGATGTGTCCAGAAAAGACCACGCCGAGCTGCATCCGGCCGGCGTTCACCTTGCGCAGGTTCTCGACCGAGCCGGCGGAGGACTGGGCCTTGACCCTGTAATCCCTGGATTTCTTCACGGGTCCGTAAGTCTGAATGGCGTTGGCGACGATCTGGAAGGTCCCGCCCGCGGGGCCCCCGCCGAACACGACGCGTTTGCCGGCCAGGCCGACGGAAGGGACGGTAAGCGTGCCGATCAGGAGGGCGATGCCTGCGGTGAGGAGCATTCTCGGGTGCATCTTCATGAGCTTTTCCTTCTGTAGTGGTAGTGGATAAGGTTCCGGTGGGGAACGGGGCCGACAGGCGGCGGGACTCCCTATTAAAACATTCCCGAGGGAAGAATGGGCGTCGGGTCCGCGTCTGCCGGTACCGGCATGGGGGCCAGTCTCGAGGTTCCAGCGTCATGGAGCCCTGGCCGTCGGAGCGGCCCGGCGGCGTTCCTGCCCGCTGGAGCCTGGGAACGAGCGTAGAAGAGGATGCGACGAAACGGCCCAATGGCCCAGGCCGGATTGAGCATGGGAAATTCGGTAGTGGGTAAGATTTCGAGTGGGAACCGGGCCGGTCATGGTGAATTATCGACGGCATTTGGAGTCCGTGCCTACCAAGCCGGCAGGATGCCGGCGCACCCAACCGGCAAAACGAAAGGCTTCGGTCACCACCTTCCTGGGAGAGCTGCCTTCCAGGCGGCAAACAGACGGTCAGATTAAGCAAGGCTATCACTTCAAATTTACCGCTACTAAATGATGGACACTGGTCTATATTCATTGGTCACGATAGCGCGATTTCATCAGGTTCCCGCTGATTCCGAACAGCTCGCTCACCAATTCGGTGAGCCGGGAAAATCGTTTTCCGACACCAACCTGTTGTTGGCCGCCAAAGCCTTGACCCTCAAGGCCAAACGCGTTTCGCCGCGCCTTGCGACAATTAATGACGATGTCCTTCCTGCTATCGCCAAGGCGGCCGATGGCAATTACTTCATCCTCGCCCGTGTCGCTACCGAATCCGGCGACACGCCGTCGGATTCTTCTCCCTCGTTTCTGATCCAGGATCCGCGCGAGCAGTCGCCGCGCTCCGTATCCCTGGCACAGTTCGAGCAGCTATGGTCGGGGGAATTGATCTTGCTGACCCGGCGCCAGGGGTTGGGTGATACCCTTCAGCAAAGGTTCGATATCTCCTGGTTCATCCCTTCTCTGGTCAAATACCGCAAGCTGTTCGGCGAGGTCTTGATTGCCTCCTTCTTCCTGCAACTATTCGCCTTGGTCACACCCCTGTTCTTTCAGGTGGTTATGGACAAGGTACTGGTGCATCGCGGCTTTACCACCCTGGATGTACTGGCGATCGGATTTTTCGTGATCGTGGTGTTCGAGGCGTTCCTGGGGGGCTTTCGCAACTACCTGTTCAGCCACACCGCCAACCGGGTGGACGTGGAGCTGGGTTCCCGTCTGTTCAGTCACCTGTTGGGCCTGCCGTTGGCCTACTTCGAGTCCCGCCAGGTAGGGCAGAACGTGGCCCGGGTACGCGAGCTGGACACCATCCGCAACTTCATCACCGGCACCGCGCTGACGCTCGTTATCGACCTGTTCTTCGTCTTCGTCTTTCTCGGCGTGATGTGGTACTACAGTCCCACGCTCACCTGGATCGTGTTGGCCACCGTGCCTGCCTATGTGGTGTTATCCATCTTCATCACTCCAATCCTGCGCCGTCGCCTAGATGACAAGTTCAAGCACGGCGCCGCCAATACCGCCTTCCTCACCGAATCCATCACCGGCATCGGCACGGTAAAATCCATGTCGGTGGAGCCGCAAATGCGGCGCAAGCTGGAAGATCACCTGTCCAGCTACGTGCATGCATCCTTCCGCAGCCAAAACCTCGGTAACATCGCCAACCAGATCGCGGGGCTGGTCAACAAGCTGATGACCTTGGGCATCATCTGGTGGGGCACCCATCTGGCGATCGAGGGCGTGATTACGGTAGGGCAACTGGTTGCCTTCAATATGCTGGCGGGCCGGGTCAGCGGACCTGTGTTGAAGCTGGTGCAGCTGTGGCAGGAGTTCCAGCAAGCCGGCATTTCCATCGATCGTCTCGGAGATATCCTCAATACGCCCCGCGAGCCGGGCTTCAACCCCAACCGTTCACGGTTGCCTTCGCTGCAAGGGGCCGTTGCCCTCGACCATGTCAGATTCCGCTACCGGGTGGATGGTCCGTTGATCTTGCAGGAGATCGATCTGCACGTGAAACCGGGCGAGGTGATCGGCATCGTGGGTCGCTCCGGTTCCGGCAAAAGCACCATTACCAAGCTGATTCAACGTCTTTACGTACCTGAATCGGGTCGCGTGCTGGTCGATGGCGTCGATCTTGCTATGATCGACACGGCATGGCTCCGCCGTCAAATCGGCGTGGTGCTGCAAGAGAATTTCCTGTTCAATCGCAGCATTCGGGAAAATATCGCTCTGGTAGACCCCTCCATTCCCATGGAGCGCGTGGTTGCCGCCGCCAGGCTGTCAGGCGCCCACGAGTTCATCGTCGAATTACCGGAAGGTTATGACGCCTTGGTAGGCGAACAAGGCAGCAACCTGTCCGGCGGGCAACGTCAACGTTTAGCCATTGCACGCGCCTTGATCGATCAGCCGCGCATTCTGATCCTGGACGAAGCCACCAGCGCCCTGGATTACGAATCCGAACGCCTGATTCAGGACAACATGGCGCGCATTTGTCGAGGAAGGACGGTGTTCATCATTGCCCATCGCCTGAGCACCGTGCGGGCCTGCGACCGCATCCTCGTGATGGACAAGGGACGCATCGTCGAGCAAGGCAAGCACGATGAGCTGCTCCGACAAAACGGTTATTATGCCAAGCTGCACAGCTATCAAAACCACCGCCCGCACCTGAAAACAATAGCGGTAGAACCCAAGACATCGAGTGTACAATTCGCGTCGTCCCACCCCGAAAGCGGTTCCTTTCGGGTTGAGAGAAAAGGCCCCGAGGCGCGGGAGAGCAAAGAATGAGGGCCTTGGCCGTATTGAAAGACGCCTGGCAAAACCGCGACAAGTTGAGCGATGCCAACCGGTCTCGGGAGCTGGCGGCCTTCTTGCCCGCCGCCCTGGAAATCCAGGAATCGCCGCCCAATCCGCTGGTGCGCCGGTTGGCCTGGAGTCTGCTGGTGCTGGTGGTGATCGCCGTCATCTGGACCGTTCTGGGGCAGGTCGATATCGTCGCCTCGGCAGAGGGAAAAATCATCCCGAGCTCGCGGGTCAAACAAGTCCAGCCCTTGGAAAAAGGTGTCGTGAAAGCCTTGCTGGTCAACGAAGGGGACTACGTGAAACAAGGCCAGCCCTTGGTCGAACTCGATACCACCGTGACTCAAGCCGATCAAAAACGACTGGAATCGGATTTACACGGCACAGGTTTGCGGCTCATTGTAAATCAGGCCTTATTGGATATCTTGGAACAGTCGAAAAACGCTCGCAGATTCCAACTGTCCGCGGAAGAACTTGGGCTTACCTTTGACGAGAATACCAGCGAACAGGATAAAAACCTGCACCGAAGTTTGCTGCGCCAGCAATGGCTCCAATACCAGTCCCAGCTGCAAAGCCTGCATGCCAGCTTAGACAAAACACGGGCGGAACAGGCCGCCGTCAAGGCAAGCATCGCCAAACTGGAACAGACGCTACCCATCGTTAAAAAGCGGGCGAGAATTCTGAAAAAACTACATGGCAAAAATTACGTTTCAGAAAACGACTATCTACTCGCCGAACAAGAACGTATTCAGCAAGCTCAGGACCTGGCGGCGGAAAAACAACGTTTGAAGCAATTGCAGTCCGCTGGAACCGAAGTGCTGGAACAAATCAATCTGCACCAGGCCCAAACCCGCGGCACGGTGCTGGCGGAAATCACCCAGCAACAGCGCCAGATCACTGCGCTGGAAGAGGAAGTGAATAAAGCTCGCGATATCAATGCCAAGCAAGTTCTCTACGCGCCGGTCGATGGGCGTGTCCAGGAGCTTACCATCAGTACGGTTGGCGGTGTGGTTACCGAGGCGCAACAACTCATGTTGGTCGTGCCCGATGAGGAGCAGATAGAAGCACAAGTGTTTTTAGCAAACAAGGACATCGGCTTCGTCCACGAGGACATGCCGGCCGACGTCAAGGTCCACACCTTCCCCTTCACCAAGTACGGCGTGATCGAGGCCGAGGTGACGAACGTTTCCGACGACGCCATCGTGGACGAGGAACGTGGTCTGATCTACAGTATGCAGCTGCGCATGGCTCGCAACACCATCCGGGTGAACGGCAAGGAAGTGCGTTTGATGCCCGGCATGGGTGTAACAGCGGAAATGAGAACGGGCAAGCGGCGGATTATCGAGTTTTTTCTCGCGCCCTTGCTGAAAGCAAAAAGTGAAAGTATTCGGGAACGATAAATCAATAAGTTATGATTAATCTATGTTATCGAGCGATACAACTTGTTGTTTTCAAGCAATAATGTGGGGATATCTCAGGCTCAGATCTCCGTTCTTAATGGCGTTGCCGGCAATAAAGTGATTAGTTTTGTTTGGAGGATAGATAATGACAACTAATGTATTGTCTTTGCGAATCAAGTCGGTTGTTGTGGTCCGAGTGTTGTCTGTTTGTTTTTTGTTGGTTACCTCTTGCTCTATTGGTGCGCCAAATTACTCGAAGCATTTTCTATTCGAGCCCGGGGAAAAACGTTTAGAAATTAGCGTGGATAAATATTGTACTTACGAGATAGGCATTTCATTCTCGGCTAAAGGTGGTGAACATCTGATTAAGGATACATTTGGTGGCGCAATGCATGTAAACCTGCCTGCCAAGATTGATATTTTTCTTTCTAACGATGCTTATCAAGAGGTTTTTTCAAAAAGGGATTTTGGCGGTTCTGAATTGGGATTTAGGTATGGTCCGAATCCGATTATGCTTATTGCCGGAAAAGCTTATTTAATACCTGGGAAATACACGGCAAGTATCAATATCAAGAGCATAGGTAGAGATCTTTCTGATTTCGATTCAGATTTTTTTCTTGCAGGAAATCCCAAGTTGACGTGCAAAAAAATGAATTAGGCTTGAGTTTTCTATTGTTGAACAATAGTGGAAAATCCCCCGGCTATGCTGGAGAGAAAGTGACAGTTTGACATTTTCGGGGGGAATCTGGAACACTCCGATCATGAGCCGCCAAACACACGGCGGAGAGGAGGTCCCGATGGACGAAATCAAGAGCTTAAGTCACTCCAGGCAGGAGTCCCCCTCTGTCAGGAGAGGTGTCGTGGGCAAGGGGGGATTATGTATTATGGTGGATGCGCGATGAGCAGGTGATTCGTGCGTACATCCGGCATCAAGAAGCAGAAGATCAGCGCCTAGAGAAACTGAATCTGTGGACCTGATTAACCGCCTTTAGGCAGTATAAATCGATGGGGTCGCGTTAGCGCCCCCGAAAGCCGCTTTGGGCGGCTCACAAACAAAAGCCCCCAGTCTTGCCAGGGGATTGTTACCGGCACTTTGTGCGGGAGTTGGATATGAAATTAACGGAAGAGGAGCATCACGCTCTGGTTGATAAAGAGTATTCTGAAGTGCCGGAATGCTATCGCGAGAAATTCCGAGAATCGATTTATATCCGAAAAGTCGTTGAAGGTATGTGGCCTACTGAGGTCCTTCTGGCTGGAGGGGGAGGTCTATACAGAGTAAAAGCCGACGACAAGAAGTGGGAGAAAGGAAGTAATCCAATGGTTGTTATGAAGGCGCAATGTACAGAGCCGGACAATAGCGAAATAGAAATCGATTTCCAAAATTCCTACCAATTTGCTGCAGGGGATGTAAGGAAGTTTACGGTTCGATTTAAAAACGGTATAGCTGTGGAAATTAAGGAGAATTAACATGCCAACTATTACGGTGAATATTGCTGGTCTTGGACATTCTACAAATGGTAGGGCTAATTCATCTAAGGCTGGGCACATGTGGATCACATTGCCAGGGGGGACTACTACTGGTTACGCTCCAGGAGGTGTTACAAATCAAGATGGTAGTACCTATGATCCTGGCTATTTTTCGCATAGTATTGAACTAACTCAAGATCAATGGAATGCGATGCAAGACTTCCTTGATAATCCGCAAAACTATGGTTTTGGGACGGATGACCACAATGCGTTCGAGAACAGTTGTGTTGACTATTCTTGGAAAGCTCTAGAGCAAGCGGGTTTAAACCCTGATGGTTTTGAAGGTGATTTGTGGCCCTGGAATAATCGTGATGACATTTTAGATCGATACGGCGAGGACAACGGCAAGGACAGGGGTGCGGGTAACGACACCTATTACGGTGAGCGCATCGAAGGAGGTGCAGGTAACGACACCGTTTATGGCAATGGTGGTGACGACGCGGTGAATGGCATGGATGGCAACGACCGTTTATATGGTGGGGACGGTAAGGAC
>JAIZWN010000113.1 GCA_020443945.1 Candidatus Thiosymbion ectosymbiont of Robbea hypermnestra
AATCAACCACTATGGACTAAAGTCCATAGTATGGGGTGCGACTGAAAGTCGCTGTTTCGGCTAAAGCCGACCGAAAGCCTCAGACTGAAAGTCACCCTCAAGTGACGACCCCAATACTGCTTCCTCAAATGAGGGAATTCTTCCTTTGAGGGATCTCGCAATCTCGCTAACCGATAATTCGGGAGAACAAGAAATGTACAAAGGTGCACCCTTAAGTCATGTACCGTATGCGATGATTTCCTGTAAGACCTCATGAATGAGAGTAGACTAAAAGTCTTGCACTAAAGTGCATAGTTTTTACTAACGTATTGGAACAATAAACC
>JAIZWN010000114.1 GCA_020443945.1 Candidatus Thiosymbion ectosymbiont of Robbea hypermnestra
CTTTCGGTCGGCTTTAGCCGAAACAGCGACTTTCAGTCGCACCCCATACTATGGACTTTAGTCCATAGTGGTTGATTTTTCAGCCAGGCTGAATCGCTTTAAGGTGAAGATATGAATATTGCTGACAGTTTGGATATCGGTGCGAAAAACTTTCCTCAACGCACCGCACTGATATTCGAATCGAAGGAATTCAGCTATCAACAATTAAACGATTTCACAAATAAAATGGCAAATGTATTGCGTCAGATGGGAATCAAGGTTGGCGACCGTGTAGCTATATTGATGCCGAATATACCTGCTTTTGTCATTGCTTATCACGGAATCCAAAAAGCAGGTGCGATTGCCGTTACCTTGAATGTCTCGTTAAAACAGGAAGAAATTGGGTTTATTCTGGAGGACAGTGGGGCTTGTGTATTAATTACGACCGAGGAATTGAGTCGGCGGGTTACTCTTAAAGGTATTCCCTCATTACAGGAAATTCTGATTGCAGAAACAAATTCGGACGCGCAGGCCCCTTTCTTCTTACGCCTGTCCGGACAATCTCCCCATGCCGATACCTGTGATTTGGCCCCGGATAGTCCCTCTACCCTGCTTTATACCTCCGGCACGACGGCTTTTCCCAAGGGGGCATTACTGTCTCATGCCAATGTATGTGATAATATGCGACCCATTATCGAAAGACTGCGAATACACGGGAATGAGCGGATTCTACTATTTGTACCATTATACCACTGTTTCGGCCTGCATGTTGCGCTTAACACCAGCCTGTGGGCGGGCGCGACAATCGTATTACAACGCCAATTCGTACTGGAAGCGACTCGCTCGCTAATTCAATCCCAACGAGTCAATCTTATTTTCGGCGTTCCCACTATCTATACCCTGCTCCTGGAGCATGCCGATTCCGAGGTGCTGGCTTCGGTCCGCGCCAGCTTTTCAGCGGCGGCTCCCCTCCCAAAAGACTTGGCGCAACGTTGGAGAGGACACTTTGGTAGTCATCTGTATCAGATCTATGGGTTGAGCGAAGTGCCCCCATTGGTATGCACCAATTACCCTAATCCCGATAAGCCCGATTCTATCGGTAGCCCCATTGATGGCATGGAAATGCTTATTATCGATAGCGAGACCGGGAAACCGCTTGCCCCGGGTGAATCGGGCGAGATCGTGATTCAAGGTCCTGGGGTAATGTCGGGCTACTGGCAACGCCCTGAAATCACCGCCGAGGTTATACGAAACAACCGCTTTCATACCGGTGATTTGGGTTATATGGATACGGACGGTGATTTTTATATCCGGGATCGTCTGCGCGATACGATCAATGTTGGTGGATTCAAGGTATTCCCAACGGAAGTGGAAGCGGTACTGATGGATTTCCCCGAGATTAAAGATGCAGCGGTATTTGGAGTACAGGATGACGTTATGGGAGAACGGGTCCATGCCGCGGTGCAGGTGGAAGAAGATGCGCCGGTGGACACGGAGGCTTTATTGCAATACTGCCGACGACATTTGGCCTATTTCAAATTGCCGAGGCAAGTGCAAGTAGTGAATCGGATTCCCCGCAATCCCTCCGGCAAGGTTTTAAGACGGGTACTGCGCGAAGCCTCCCTGCCCGATAAGAACACGATGGTTACCGATTCGGATGACCAAAACCGTTCGGAACCGATCAGGACAGGTACCATTGATGCGAAAAAGGAAATCCCACTCCCGGATGGGTTCGTTGAGGAAATGAAACAGATACCGTTGGAAAGGCAACGGGATTACTTGATGGCGCACATTCGCTCCGAGATCAACAGAGTGTGCGGTTTCGACCCCTCGCAACCGATGGACTTGCACAAAGGGTTTTTCGACCTGGGGATGGATTCCCTGGCCGCAATGGAAATCAGGGAGCGTTTGCAGTCCGACCTGGGGCACCGATTGCCGACAACCTTGGTGTTCAAATATTCCTCGCTGAGTATGCTGACGGGCTATATCGCCAGTGAGGTATTGGCTCCTGAATTCCCGAAGGAGCTTTCCCTCGATTCCAAACGCACCGTTGAGCCGTCCCAGGAGGATTTGAATAGAGTGAAACAACTCTCCGAGAAGGAGCTGGAGAAACTGATTGACAAAAAGTTACGAATTTCAGACTGAAGGGGTTTTGCAAATGTCCGACTTCACGAACGAGCTCGATAAATTATCCCCACTGCAACGGGCCGCGGTCGCGCTTGAACAGATGCAGTCGAGACTCGACGCCGTCGAGTCGGATCGAGCGGAACCGCTTGCCATCATTGGTATGGGTTGTCGTTTTCCGGCAGCGAGTAATCCCGATGCCTACTGGCAACTGTTACGCAATGGCGTCGATGTCGTTACCAAGGTGCCTGCGGAACGCTGGGATGCCGATGCCTACTTCGACCCCGATCCGGAGGCATTGGGGAAGGCCTACACCTGTCATGGTGCCTTCTTGTCGGAAATAGACCGATTCGATCCCCAATTTTTCGGGATATCGCCGCGTGAGGTGCTGGACATGGACCCCCAACAACGTCTGGTTCTGGAAGTCGGCTGGGAGGCCCTGGAAAATGCCGCCCAGGTACCCGAAAACTTGATCGGCGAGGCAGTCGGTGTTTTTGTCGGCGCATCTCTAATGGATTACGGCACCTTACAAGATTTAAGGGGAGATGAGTATGTCACTCCCTATACAGGGACGGGGAGTAGTCTGGCCTATATCGCCGGGCGATTGTCTTACGTGTTGGGTTTACAGGGACCTACCTTGGGGGTGGATACGGCCTGTTCCTCTTCATTGACGGCTATCCATCTGGCTTGTCAGAGCCTGCGCACCAAGGAATGCGAGCTGGCCCTCGTCGGTGGCATACAACTCAATCTTTTGGCTAAACCCACGATCTTTTTATCAAGGGTACGGGCCATATCGCCGGACGGGCGGTGCAAGGCCTTCGATGCATCCGCCGACGGTTTTGGTCGGGGTGAAGGATGCGGAATGGTCGTACTCAAACGCCTGTCGGACGCCATTGCCGATCGGGACAACATCCTGGCGGTGATTCGCGGTTCGGCCATCAACCATGATGGTCCAAGCAGTGGTTTCACAGTGCCGAACGAATTGGCGCAGGAAGCGGTTATTCGCCGGGCGCTCCATAATGCCGGAGTGACACCGGGCGAGGTAGGCTACATCGAGGCGCACGGCACCGGCACGCCCGTGGGCGATCCTATCGAGGTAGGGGCGCTTGGTACGGTTTTCGCTGAAAATCATTCGCCGGACTCCCCTCTCTTCATCGGTTCGGTAAAGACCAATTTCGGACATTTGGAACCGGCAGCGGGCATAGCCGGTTTGATGAAGATCGTGCTGAGTCTGGGCCACGAGGAAATCCCGCCTAATTTGCACTTCAAAGAACCCAATCCTCATATCAATTGGGATAACCTCCCGTTTCAGATACCTACCGAACGGCGGGTTTGGCCCCGTAGTGAAGCGCCGCGAATTGCCGGCGTAAGCTCCTACGGCATGAGTGGCACCAATGCCCATGTCGTGTTAGGGGAAGCCCCGGTCATCGAGGAACCCTTATCGGTTGGTGCTGGAGAACGCCCGTTGCATTTATTGGTGCTGTCCGCCAAGAGCGACAAGGCGCTGCGCAAGCTGGGCGAAAACTATGCAACTTGGCTGGGTGCCCATCTGGAAACGCCACTGGCCGATGTCTGTTTTACGGCCAATGCCGGGCGCTCGCACTTCGAGCACCGTCTCGCCTTGGTGGTGCAATCCCCGAAAGAGGCGCAAGAAGGGTTGCAAACGGCGGCTTATCTGGTTGGCGAGGCCCTCCATGGGGCGCCCAAGATCGCCTTCCTGTTCACCGGGCAGGGCGCCCAATATGTGGGCATGGGACGGCAATTCTACGACACCCAGCCGACCTTTCGTCGCATCCTGGACCAATGTGATGCCATTTTGCGCCCCTATGATGTCCCGTTACTCGACCTGCTCTACCCTGCCGGAGGGGAAGACCCAAAGGCCCCGGATAGCGGCCTGTTGAACGAAACCCGTTACACCCAACCTGCCCTGTTCGCGCTGGAATACGCACTGGCCAAGCTCTGGCAATCCTGGGGTGTAACCCCCGCGGTGGTTATGGGACACAGCGTCGGGGAATACGCAGCCGCCTGCATCGCCGGGGTCTTCAGTCTCGAAGATGGTCTGAAACTGATCGCGGCGCGGGGACGTTTGATGATGACCCGGTGCGAGCGAGGCAGCATGCTTGCGCTACCGATGGGAGAAGCACAGGCCGCTGAACTCATCACGCCCTGGCAACCAGAGGTGTCGATCGCCACCATCAATGGGCCGACCAATGTGGTCATTTCCGGGACGCACCAAGCCATCGAGCGCATAGCGGCCACCCTCGCCGAGAAGGGTGTCGATACCAAACGGTTATCCGTCTCCCATGCCTTCCATTCAGGCCTCATGGAACCCATGTTGGCCGAGTTCGAGGAGGTAGCAAGCGCGATAACCTATGCCGAACCAAAGATTCCCTTGTGCTCCAATGTCACAGGCGAGATGGCGACAGAGGAAATTACCAGGCCGGCCTATTGGGTAAGCCATGTGCGCCGGCCGGTCCGTTTCGCGGCGGGTGTACAGACCCTGCACGGCCAGGGATTGCAAACCTTTATCGAGATCGGACCCAAGCCGGCCCTGTTGGGTATGGCCCGTCAATGCTTGCCCGACGAGACGGCAACCTGGCTTGTGAGTCTGCGCCAGGGACAGGCGGATTGGCAATCGTTGCTCCCAAGTCTGGGCGAGTTGTACGTGCGGGGGGCAACCATCGATTGGGCGGGTTTCGATAAGGATTATCCACGCCATAAGGTCCCTTTGCCCACCTATCCCTTCCAACGGCAGCGGTATTGGCTCGATGACGGGGAAACCACCCGCGGCCCGCGGCGAATGACCCCCAGCCGCTCCGCTCACCCTCTGCTAGGGGAAAAATTGCAGCTCGCCGGCACGGATGAGATCCGTTTCGAGGCCCGGATCGACCTTTCATCCGTACCCTACCTCACGGACCATCGCGTCTTCGATACCGCTGTGTTACCGGCTACCGCCTATCTGGAAATGGGTCTGACGGCAGGCCTTGGCAGTGCGGATAAGCAGCCCGTGAGGGTAAAGGGGCTGACCATCGAACAGGCCTTGGTCTTATCGGAAGAAGAAGCTACGAGGGTCCAAGTCGTGTTGTCCCCACAAGACCAGGGATACCATTTCCGGATCTTCAGCCTGGACGGGGAATCCCGATGGATACTGCATGGGACAGGACAACTGGTTGTCGGACAAGTGGAAGGGGTACCGGAGGCGGTCGATATAACCCAATTGCAAACTCGTTGCGCCGGCGAGCTTTCCGTCACCGAGCATTACCGGACGGCACAGGAACAGGGTTTGAATTACGGTCCCGATTTCCAGGCCATAAGGCAGCTCTTCCAGGGCGAGAATATGGCCCTGGGCCGTATCGAATTGTCCGCATCGTTGGCCGGTCAGGTCGATGCGTATCAACTACATCCGGTGCTGTTGGACGCCAGTGTGCGAGTGAACCTGGCGCTGGCATCGGATGCATCATCCGACGATGAGGTCTACCTGCCAATTGCCGTGGAGGAATTGCAGGTCTACCGTCCTGCCGGAGCGCATGTCTGGAGTCTCGTCGAGCAGGTCGCCGCGGACGCTAAGACCATAACCACCAACGTATCCTTGTTCGATGAATCGGGCCTTCCCGTAGCGCGCATCAATGGATTCACGGTAGCACGCGTCGCTCATAATGTCCTGCGGGGCCTTTTCCGATCACCATCGGATGACCTGTATGAAATCGCCTGGCAGGCACGCCGGCTTGAGACCGTTCAATCCATGGCACAGGAAGCGACCGGTGGTTGGTTGATATTCGCCGATCGGGGCGGTATGGGGGAAATCCTGGCCGCACGCCTGGAAGAATCCGGGGACCTATGCCACTTGGTCTATGCGAGAGGCCCCTCGGATGACGAGAATCAGGCGGATAACGAGAATCAGGGATTGCCCGGAGATAGTGCCGGGGATGGAAAAAACCGGCAAGACCAGGTATGGCACGTCGATCCGGCCGCGCCGAATGATTTCGAATCGCTATTCAGCGGGGCCTTCCCGCGGGAGACGCCACCGTTACGGGGTATTGTTCATCTGTGGGGTCTGGATATGCCGGACACCCCGGAATTGACCACGGAGACTCTGCTCCAGGCCCAGCTCTTAAGCTATGGCAGCGTACTCCATTTATTACAGGCACAGCTCGCACGGGGGCAATCTGCCAGGTTATGGGTGGTGACCCGGAATGCGATAAACGTAGAACAGGCATCCGGTTCACTGGCCATTGCCCAGGCACCTTTGTGGGGACTGGGTAAAGTCATTGCCCTGGAACACCCGGATGTATGGGGGGGGATAATCGATAACCCACAAGTCGACGAACTATTGGCCGAGATTGGAACCGGGATTGCCTCTGCGGAAAAGGAAGAGCAGGTAGCCTATCGGGATGGACAGCGGTATGTGGCCCGCCTGGTAAAGAGTAACCCCACCACCACGGAAGGCACGCCGCTAGGGGCCGAAAAGAGCTATCTGATTACCGGCGGTTTAGGCGGTTTGGGTCTGGAGGTCGCTCGGTGGATGGTCGCTCAAGGGGCTCGCCACCTAGTGTTGACGGGACGGCGCGGACCTTCCGAGGAAGCGCAGGAGATCTTGAAACAACTCGAGGAAACGGGCGCCGAAATTCTGGTGGCCGGTGCCGATGTTTCCGATCGCGCTCGCATGGCGCGTCTCTTTGAAGAGATAGAGGAACACATGCCGCCACTCAAGGGCATTATCCATGCCGCCGGGGTCCTGGATGACGGGGTGCTATTGCAGCAGAATCTCGATCGTTTCCATAAGGTGATGGCCCCCAAAATAGCCGGTAGCTGGCATTTGCACACCTTGACCCAAGACAAGCCATTGGACTTTTTCGTGTGTTTCTCCTCAGTGGCATCAGTAGTAGGTTCCCTGGGGCAGGGAAATTATGCGGCTGCCAATGCCTTCATGGATTCTCTGGTCCATTTGCGTCGAACTCAAGGGCTGCCGGGCCTTGCCATCAACTGGGGCGCTTGGGCGGAGGTGGGGATGGCCGCCGGTTTGGATAGCTACAAGCAGGGTCGTTTCGTAGAGCTTGGAATAGAGAATATCGATCCGGTACAGGGGGTATCACTTCTAGGTGTATTGATAGGACAAACGAAGATCGGTCAGGTCAGCGTTTTCCCCGTAGACTGGCCGCGGTTCCTGCAACAATGGTCGCGGCTCATGCAACAATTTTCGGCAGTGCCGGCCTTCTTATCCGAAGTGGCTCCGGCGCAGACATCCGATGCCGAATCGATTGCCATCAGGCATCGATTAGAAGAGGCCTCCGCGGAGGAATTCGATTCGATCTTGACCGGCTTTATTAAAGACCGGCTTGCCGATATTCTCAAGGTAGCTCCCTCCCAATTGGATGTACAACAACCCTTGAACACAATGGGATTCGATTCCCTCATGGCGGTCGAATTGAGAAATCGGCTTCAGGGAGAACTGGATGTCGATATACCCATGGCGAGATTGCTCGAAGACATCAGTGTTCTTGGTTTGGGCCAGGAGATCAAAACACGGCTTACAGAGAGGGAAACCAATGCTCCGCCGTCACCGACTAGCTCAACCGCGCCAGGTTCCGAGGAGGAGGTACTCGCCAAACTGGAATCCGAGCAGCTGAGCGAGGAAGAGATCGACGCCCCTTTCAATGAGCATTTCGATAAGTAATCGTTCAGACCCCACTGCGTCATTCCGGCTAGGATGCCGGAATCTGCCGGTGCCATGGATGGCGAAAACAATAGGGATCTGAACGATCATCTTTCAACACCGGACATGACTCATGAAATTTCCCTACTGTATCGCCGATTTTTACAAAGTCGTCACGCAAGACTACTTCTACGCCGACCGCACGGATCGCATTGTTTCCCTGGAAGGAGCGGGGGACCATGTGCTTTTTCTGCGCCCACGCCGGTTCGGCAAGAGTCTGGTGCTCTCGATGCTGGAAAATTACTACGACCTGGCCCGGTCGGACGGGTTCGAGCGGCTGTTCGGACACCTGAAAATCGGCCAGGCCCCGACCCCGTTGCGCAATCGCTACTT
>JAIZWN010000115.1 GCA_020443945.1 Candidatus Thiosymbion ectosymbiont of Robbea hypermnestra
CTTTCGGTCGGCTTTAGCCGAAACAGCGACTTTCAGTCGCACCCCATACTATGGACTTTAGTCCATAGTGGTTGATTCCCATGCGCATCGGTCGTTCTGCATTACCCGCGGTGTATGGTTCCCAAGGTGAAAACAGGTGGTGCCTGATGTCTGGTTGGCTGCATGGAAGAATAAAACACGGACTTCGTTTCGGCTTCAGCACATTCCTCGGCGTCCTGACGTTGGCGGTCGGGGTCTCTGCAACGGCCGCCCTTTCCTCCCCGGAGGACACTCTGAGGGCCTACTACCAGGCAGTCGATACCGGTGACTGCGAAGAAGTGCGGCGTCTGCGCCCCGGATATTCCCTGAAATCCTGTAAGCAGTTTACCCATGCTGCCCTGGAGAAGGTCGAGACACTTAAAAAAGGTGCAAGCCATGCAATCCTGGAGATTCGGGTGATACTCGGTAAAAAGAACGAGCCCGAAGACACCTTTACCGGGACCGTCGAGCTGGAGCGGAAAGAGCATGGATGGATTATCAAGACCGGATCTTTCAAAAAGCGTTCCGAGGACTTCGATAAGGATACAAACGCCACGCGGTCATTGTATGCAGACTCCAAGGTACCGGATCTTGCCGGTAATCCACCAGTTTTCAAACTGTTACACGGGTCGCAGTACCTGCTCCGACACTGCTGGACGCAGGACCAACTCGAGGCCTCACCGGGGGAAGACCAGCACTCTTGGGAGGACGGGTCAAGAAATATTCCACCCACACCGCCCGCGGATTCGCAGGATTGGGGCCTGTCCGAGCAGGGGGCGGAGGGGACAACCATCCGATCCGTCCGCCTGAGTGCGGGCAGCATGGCCGTAGCCTTGACCTTTAATCTGATCGAGCGGGCAAACGAGGGTTCCGGTTATGACGGCGCACTCGTGGACGTACTGCGACGAGAGCGGATTCCGGCTACCTTCTTTGCGAGCGGGAAATGGCTGCTCAGCCATCCGGAGCGCACCCGGCAGCTGATGGCGGATCCCCTGTTCGAGATCGGTCTTTTGGGCTGGAATCACCGCAATCTCGCGTTACTCGGGCAAACGCAGATCAAGCAACAACTGCAACGGGCGGAGGCCGCTTACAGAAAGGTCCGGGACAGGTTGAAGGCGAACCCCTGTACGGCCGAGTCGAAGGGAGCCGAGGAGATGTCCCTGATCGCCCCTGCGCCGACCTTGTTCCGCTTCCCCTACGGACGCTGTAACAGGACCGGGTTGCGTACCGTCGCGGCCTTCGGCTTTCGGGCCATCCAATGGAACCTGGTGCTGGACGACATCGCAACGGACACGAGCGTCGAGTCCATCGTAGAGAAGCTGCAAACGATGCCCGATAGCTCAGGCACGATTCTGGTCGGACATGGGGACGGGCGAGGAAGACACACGGCCGCCGCCATAAAAGCCTCGATTCCGGATTTGCGCGAACGGGGCTATGAGTTTGTCACCGTCTCCCAGCTGTTGAACCAAGGTGAACCGGTCACGGCCAACTCCTGTTACGAGTACACACCCAACGACAACCTGGGTTATGACAAATGCTTTTCTGACTGAAGTGAAGGATTCCGAACCACTTACGACAGCGCATCTCTATGACGCGAGTGCCGGATGGCCCAGATGAAGATGACCTTGGGAAAGGCGGTCTATGGTGAGAACCAGGGCGGCGAAAGCGAGCTGGTAGCTTTTCAATGGCCTACCGGTCAGGAGAGCGTAACCCATGGCGGAATTCTCGCGGTTCTTACGGATAGTGTGGGCGGCATGGCAAGCGAGCGTGAAGCGGCACGCCTCGCGCTACGACAGGTGCTGCGGGATTTTGCCGAGGTGGCGCGGAGCAAATCCGTTCCCGCAGCATTGGCCTATGCCGTGGAAGGCGCCAACCATGTGGTCTGTACCCTGGCCCGAGACAATAAGGAGGCAGGGGCCGTCGGTGTCTCGTTGGTTATGGCCCGGGTGTCCGGTAAAGAGCTGTATTGGTGCTCGGTAGGCGACGCTCGTCTCTACTGCTTACGTCATGGAGAGCTGATACAGCTCACGCGGGATCACACGGTGGCGCGCCACCTGCGGCTCAAGGTATTGCAGGGAGCTTTGTCCCTGGCCGATATAAAAGGCAAACCGGACCGGAACGCCCTGACGAGTTACCTGGGAATGGACCCGGTGCCCGAGGTCGATGCAAATCTCAGACCCTTCACCCTCTCGGACGGTGATCGGCTTTTGTTATGCAGCAATGGTGTCCACAGCGTCCTTGATGAGGAACGGATGGCCGCCACGCTACCCACCTCCGATGCTCAGGCCGCGGCCAAAGAATTGGTGGCCTTGGCGGGCTCCCGATTAAGGGATGAAACGGATGCCATTCAGACCGCCGTGATCGGTTTCCCGTCACCACAGCGACGGGCGAAATTCAAGGGATATTCGTATTCTGGACTAAGAAAACTCCATTCCCAAGCTGTAAAGAGTATGCACCGGATCGCTGGTCGGATGCCAAGGCCGATTGCCGGCAAAGGCATGAGCGGGATTAGCTTGGCCGTAGCCGGTCTTTTGATCGTTACCATTGTCTTCGTTGCGGTTTTCCTGTTCCTCTTCCTGAAAGAACCGAGCAGGCAGGAAACGGCATGCAGGGATTCACTGCCGGCAACTACCTCGTCCCAGGGCGACAGCACGCCCACTCACCAGTTGCAATATCGGGATCTCCCGCTACGGCGTCCCTGATCCCGTAACCCTGATACCGATTACGTCCTGTTTCGGGCCTTCGGCGTTACCATTCAGGCATCCTCCCAGGGCTTGTGTATTCCCGGCGGTAGTGTTGTAGTTTTGTGATCTGTGATGCTTGAATCCGCAGATTACGCCGATTCTCGCCGATGAAAACATGCGGTAATCCGTGA